>JAIRND010000127.1 GCA_031258225.1 Treponema sp.
ACCAGCACCGACAGGGCGCCCAGCAGCATCGGGGTCATGATCCCGAGGAAGGAAAGGAAATCGGTGAGCATGTTCTGTCCGCCGGCGTAGGAGCCCTTCATCATAAAACCGGAACCCCGCAGGAAAGCCGCCATCGCGGCGGCGGGGTTCTTGCCCAGCGCCAGAAACAGCATCGACGTGGCGATCAGGGTAAGGAGGATCGAAAGGGCCGGAATGGCCAGGGCGCCGCTCCGCTCCCCGTCGATGAAGCGCAGCAGGGAACGAAAAAGACGGGGTGAACCCGGCCTCATGAACGAATCCCCATCATGTATTCCCCAACCTGCCGGGTGTCCAGTTCCGCCGCCGGGGAGACGTTGAGGAGTTCCCCGTTGTAGATCACGGCGATGGTGTCCGCCAGGTTCATCACCTCGTCGAGTTCCAGGGAGATAAGGAGCACCGCCTTGCCCCTGTCCCGTTCCTCCAAAATCTGACGCTGGATGTTTTCGATGGCCCCGATGTCGAGGCCCCTGGTGGGCTGCACAAAGATCAACAGGTCCGATCCAAGGGAAATTTCCCTGGCTACGATGGCTTTCTGCTGGTTGCCCCCACTCATGGAACGGACAAGAGCGGCGGAGCCCTGGCCGCTTCGAATATCGTACTCTTCGATAAGCCGTTCGGCGAATTCCCTGAATCCGCTTTCCCGCAGCACCCCGTGTTCCGAAAAGGGAAAACGGTAGTAATTTTTTACCGCGAGGTTGTCCGCCAGCGTAAAGTCGAGGACAAGGCCGTATCTCTGCCGGTCTTCGGGGATATAGGAAATCCCCGCCTCGGTTCTGCCGCGAATCTTCTCGGAACTAATGTCCTTCCCTTTAAGGAGTATCCGGCCCCGGTACGGTTTGATAAGCCCCGCGATGGCGTCGGCGATCTCCGTTTGGCCGTTGCCGAAGACGCCGGCGACGGCAAAGATTTCGCCGCCCCGCACGGAAAAAGACACATTCTTTACCACCTCGAATTTATGCTCGTTCCGGACGGTGAGGCCTTCCACCTCCAGCACGGTGTCCCGGAAACGGGGAGGCTTCTTCTCGTGGACAAGGGACACTTCCCGGCCCACCATGAGGTTGGCCATTTCCTGGGTGGAAGCTCCGGCCACCTCAAGAACCTTTACCAGTTTTCCCCGCCGGAGTATGGCGCAGCGGTCAACGATCCGTTTTATCTCTTCCAGCTTGTGGGTAATGAGGATGATCGTCTTTCCCTTGTTCCGTAGTTCCCGCATGATGTCAAGGAGAAATTCGATCTCCTGCGGGGTAAGTACCGCGGTGGGTTCGTCGAAGATCAGTATCTCCGCTTCCCGGTAGAGCATTTTGAGTATTTCCACCCGCTGCCGGGTGGAGACATTGGCGTCTTCGATTATTTCCCGGGGATCCGCCTCAAGACCGTAGGAACGGGAAAGTTCCCGAATCCGCTTTTCGGCGCTTTTCAGATCCACGCAGGGCAAAAGGCCGGCGATTTTTTTCATGGGCTCCATGCCCAGGATGATGTTCTCGGCGATGCTGTAGTTCTGTACCAGCGTGAAATGCTGATGCACCATACCGATATTGAGGGCCGCCGCGGCGTTGGCCGAGGAAAGCCGTACTTTTTCTCCCCTGACATATATCTCCCCCTCGTCGGGTTCGTACATGCCGAAGAGCATGCTCATCAGGGTGGACTTCCCCGCCCCGTTTTCCCCCAGGACGGCGAAGATCTCTCCCCGCCGTATCTCGATGGAAATATCGTCATTGGCCGTGACGCCGGGGAAACGTTTGGTGATATGCCGCATCTCGACGATGCGGTCTTCTCCTCCCACGGTACGTTTCCCCGATCAAAGATCAAAGACCCGGAAAATTCGTCGGACTGTGGCCGTTGAAATTCGCCGCGGGCACAATCGAACCGGCCTTGAGTTTGCCGTAGGCTTCCCGCAGTTTCGCCAGGGTATTGGCGGACAGCTTATGCCGGCCCTGGGCGCTGACATAGCCGGTGGAATCGGTGGAGGCCCCAAGGGTATCGTTTTTCCCCGTGAAGGTTCCGTTTTTGATGGCCTGAAGCTGTTTGTTTACATTGGTACTCATCACCTTGAGTCCCGAGGTCAGCATGATATTGTCGCTCCCCTTCCGGCCGTCGTCGTATTGATCCACGTCACAGCCGATGAGGTACACGTTATTGGCTTCTTTGGCGGCGGTGAAGACCCCGTTGCCGGAGGCGCCGGCGGCCACAAAGAGGACGTCAACCCCCTGACCGATCAGGGCGGCTCCCACCACCTTACCGGTGGCCTCATCGGCAAAATCGCCGACATAGTTTCCCCCCACGACCTTGCCGGTTACATCGGTACCCGCGTATGAGGGAAGTTCCACATACCGGGCCCTGGTACCGTAATACTTGTTGGCGTAGTTTACCCCGGACATGAAACCGTACTGGTAGTTCACGTTGGAAGGATAGGCGATACCGTTTACCACCGCCACCCTGCCGGTTTTGGATTCCAGGGCCGCCGCGATACCGGCGAAGAAACCGCTTTCCTCCTCACGAAACACCATCGAGTAAAGGTTGGGAAGCTCCACCGTATTCCCCGAAGAATCCGCCGGGGCGGTATCCACCAGAATAGCCTTTTTGCCGGGATTGTCCCGCATCAGATCGCCGATGGCGGCAAACTGGAAACCCGGAAGCACAAGGACATCGTAGTCCGCAATCACATCCGCCACGGACTGCAGGGCCTTGCTGAGGTCCGGTTCCCGTATCGGGGTAACGGAAGCTTCCGGGTTTGCCTTGATAAAAGCCAGGACTCCGTTGTAGCAGTCCTCGTTAAAGGATCCGTCGTCCACCCCGGACGGACTGGTCAGAACGCCTATCTTGAGGCCCTGGCCGCCGGCTCCCTGCTGTTTGCCGGGGCCCGCGAACACCATAGCGGCAAGAGCCGTCAGCAGAACCGCCAAAAAAAAGATATGTTTTCTTGTCATAAAATCCTCCCTTCTATACTATAATTTCGTTTTTTACAGTACCACGATCCATTCCCGGTTTCAAGACGACATTCCCGGCTGCCTAATCGTTGATATAGCCCCCGTCTACCACCAGCAGGTGGCCGTTGACAAACCGGGAGGCGTCGGAAGCCAGAAATACCACCGGCCCCTTCATGTCCTCTCCCAGACCCCAGCGGCGCAAAGGGACTCTGGCGGCCAGGGCCTCGGTGACCCCCGGCTGGCCGCGGAGCAGGGCCGTGTTATCGGTCACCATGAACCCCGGGGCGATGCCGTTGACGTTGATCCCACGGGGGCCCCATTCGTTGGCCAAGGCCCTGGTGATCCCCGCCACGGCGTGCTTGCTGGCCGCGTAAGCCGACACGCTGACTCCTCCCAGATACGACTGAATAGAACAGATATTGATTATCTTCCCGCTTCCCCGGCGCAGCATGCCGGCGCCGACCGCCTGGGTCAGCCTGAAAAGGGATTTTACGTTTACGTCAAAGACCAGGTCAAGGTCTTCCGGGGGGTACTCCTCGGCGCTGTGAACCGGGGTGATCCCGGCGTTGTTCACAAGGATGTCGATACGGCCGAAAAAGGCCTGGGCGCCGGCGGCCAGGGCCTCCATGGTTTCCGGCCGGGAAAGATCCCCCTCTATCCGGCGGAATTCCCGGCCCTGAGCCCGAACCCTGGCCTCCGTATCCGGGGCCTCCCGCCGGGTAACGGCAACGATGTCGGCGCCGGCCTCCGCCAGCCCCTCGGCCATGGACAGGCCCAGTCCCTTGCCGGCGCCGGTCACCACGGCGATTTTACCGTCCAGGGAAAAAACGCTCATCGGAAACCTCCTTTGTCTCCTGTTTGGCAAAAAATTGCCATGTCTTATCTTAGTGGAAAAACCAACGGGGTTTTGGGACTGGCTCAAACAATGATACCATTAAGGCAGTACTGCCTTATTCACATTCAAATGAACCAATGCCTCCTCATGTTCCGGCGGGGGGAGGCAGAAAAAAATCTTCCGGGCTAAACGCCGGAGACACGACGCAGGAGACAAGGGCATAGTCCCCTTCGAGAATCCTCGTAGTCTGCCAGGTTCCGGCGGGGATCACCGCCTGAAAATCGCCGCGGCCGGGACCGATGATCCGTGTCTCCGCCGCCTCCGGCCGCGGCCCGGCGCCGCCCAGGGTCTGTTCCAGCAGCCCCCCGGCATGCCAGACCCATATCTCCGGGGAATTCAGCCGGTGCCAGGTGGAAATTTCCGTCCCCTTCAAAAGATAGTAGATGAGGCTGCAACAGCGGCGGCTTCCCCCGTACGCCGGAGGCAACGCCTCCGCGGGAATCGTAAAATCCGAAACCCAGACTTCCCGGTACCAGCCCCCTTCTTCGTGGGATTGCATGGCCAGCCTGTCGATCCAGTACTCCGCCGTCATATATTCTTTAGTATCTCCGTCATAAGGCGGGTAAACCGTTCCCCTGCCCTCCCCGCCGTTTCGGTAACCTCTTCGGCGGTGATCGGCTTGTCCAGAAGTCCCGCCGCCAGATTCGTGATACAGGACAGGGCCAGAATTTTCATACCGCAGTGACGGGCCGCGATGGCCTCCGCCACGGTGGACATGCCCACGGCGCTCGCGCCGAAAAGTTGAAAAACCCGGATCTCGGCGGGGGTCTCGAAACTGGGGCCGCTGTACCCCACGTACACCCCTTCCCGCAGGGGTATCGCCAGGGCGGCGGCGGTCCGCCTTGCCGTTTCCGCCAGATCGGGCGTATAGACTTTGGACATGTCGGGAAACCGGGGGCCGAAGTCTTCCGCGTTGGGGCCGATAAGGGGATTGTTCCCCGTAAAGTTGATATGATCGGTGATCAGCATCAGATCCCCCGGTGTAAAGGACGGGTCCAGTCCTCCGGCGGCGTTGGTCAGAATAAGGGTTTTGATCCCCAGGGCGGCCATGACCCGCACCGGATAGACGATCTCCCCCATGGAATACCCCTCGTAATAGTGGAAACGCCCCTGCATGCAGAACACCACCTTCCCGCCGGCCCGCGGGACCCTCCCGATAACAAGGTTCCCCCGGTGGCCGGGGGCGGTACTTTTCGGGAAATGGGGCAGTTCCCCGTAGGGGATGACACAGGGACCGGCCGAATCACGCGGATCCGCCGAACCATCTGTCTTCCCAATTTGGTCCCCCAGGGCGCCGAGGCCCGAACCGAGGATCAGGCCAATCTCCGGCTCCAAAGCCGTCCGTCCGCGGATCGCCGCGATGGTCTCCGCCGTTTTTTCTTTTATATCAATCATAGTGTGACTCAGGAACAATAGTATAACGCGGGGGGGAATATGGCAATTAGGCGCGGCGGCTCAAAGAAACGGAAGTCCTCCTTGAAATGCGGGATACCGGTAAAAAAAATGAGCTTCGCCAAATCTGCCACAGGATGACCATCATATGCTGAACGTTATGCGAAATACATTTCCGGTTTTTTTTAAGGGAGTTGTTTTATGAAAAAGGCAGTTACTAGAGGTGATTTCAAAATTGAAATTTTGAAATCACTACCGATAAAAAAGTACTTTTGTAAGGCCCGGAGGGCCTCTAAAAAGTACAAAAGCCGGTTTCAAAAGTGCGCTTTTGCGCACAGTTAATTAATTTTGAAACCGGCTCAAAAGACCAAAAAACAGGTCTGTATATGCGTTCGGGGCCTGGCGGCCCCTCTTGATGCCGCGCAAGCGGCTTCGATACAGCCGGAACGTTAGGCGAAATAGGGCCTAAAATGTTTTTAAAAATTTATGAACCTCCCCGGAGCGGGCCTGTTATAAAGAAATACACTCCCCTCCTCCGGCTCTTTATAAAAAACAGGATATATGCTATTCTTGCCTTGCCGGGGGTAATATGAATGAATTTGTCATAGCCGCGACTCGTTCGATGCGGGCCTATGCTTCCAGG
>JAIRND010000145.1 GCA_031258225.1 Treponema sp.
TATGTCAACAGGACGCATTGCGCCATAATTTTTCTAAGTGAAAAGGAAGGGGACGGCGTTTGGCGTAATTTTATCCCCTGACACGTTGTCCCGTAACGGCTGCCACGGGACCGGTGGAACATCAGCGGCCCTGCCCGTAATAGGCGGCGGGGCCGTGCTTGCGTTCCCAGTGCTTGCGAATGATGTGGGCGGGCAGGGGCGGGGCGTCCGGTTTCAGGGTAAGGGTAAGGCAGGCCATCTTGCAGATCTCCTCCAGGACGGCCGCGTGGTAAACGGACTGGGCCGCGCTGTTCCCCCAGGTAAAGGGGCCGTGGCCGGCGACCAGGACCATGTACGTGTGGGCGGGATCGATGGAGTGATCCTTAAGGGTTTTCACGATGAGGTTTCCGGTTTCCAGTTCGTAGTCGTTTTGTACCGCGTCTTCGTCCATAAAGCCGGTACAGGGGATCTCGGCGGCCCCGTGATCGGCGTGGGTGGTACCGAAGACCGGAACGGGGCGGGCGGCCTGGGCCCAGGCTACGGCAAAACTGGAATGGGTGTGGGTGATGCCGCGGATTCCGGGGAAGGACCGGTAGAGGACCTGGTGGGTCTTCGTGTCCGACGAGGGCCGGAACTTTCCGTCCACAACCCGGCCTTCCAGGTCCACGATCACCAGGTCGGCGGGGCTGAGCTTCCCGTACTCCACCCCCGAGGGTTTGATGGCGAATAGTCCCCGGCCGGGATCCAGGGCGGATACGTTACCCCAGGTGTAGATCGCCAGTTTTTGCCGCGGGATCTCCATGTTTGCCTCAAATGCCTCGTCCCGCAGAGTCTTGTAGGGATCCATTACGGCCCTCCTAAGAGCGGGACCAGTAGGGGGCGGCCCGGCGCAGCTCGTCCCGCAGTCTGACCGGGGTGGTATCCGTTCCGATGTGGACAAATTCGATCCCCATCATCTCCGCCCAGTCCCGGAAGTGTTCGATACCCAGGGCGGCGCTGTAGACCGAATGGTGGGTACCCCCGGCGATGATCCACGATTCCGCGGCCTCCGAAAGGCTGGGGAGGGGTTTCCACAGGGCCCTGGCCACGGGGAGTTTCGGCATGGGCTGTTCGATCCGTATCGTCTCGACCTCATTGGCGATCATCCTGAAGCGGTCCCCCAGATCGATGACCGTAACCAGTACCGCGGGACCGGGGGCCGCGTCAAAAACCAGCCGGGCGGGATCCGCCTTGCCGCCAATGCCCAGGGGATGAACTTCGATCCGGGGTTTGGAAACGGCGATGGACGGGCAGACTTCCAGCATGTGGGCCCCCAGGGCCGCCTCGTTCCCCGGCTCAAAGTGGTAGGTGTAGTCCTCCATGAACGAAGTCCCCCCGGCCAGTCCCCGGGCCATCACCTTGGCGGCGCGGACCAGCATGGCCTGTTTCCAGTCCCCCTCCCCGGCGAACCCATAGCCCCGCTCCATAAGGGTCTGGCAGGCAAGGCCGGGCAGTTGGGGAAGGCCGTGGAGGTCCTGGAACGTGGTGGTAAAGGCCCCCGCCCCTTCCTTTTCCAGCATTTCCCCAAGGGCCAGTTCTATCTTTGCCTGTTCCAGCACGGCCTTCCGGCCCGGTCCCGGGTGTCTTAATTCCGGCGGCAGCTCGTAGCGGCCCTCGTACTCCTTTACCAGGGTCTCCGCCCGGGCGTCGGAAACTTCCCGGTAGATCCGGGCCAGGTCCCCGATGCCCCAGGTGTTGACCTGCCAGCCAAAGCGGATCTGGGCTTCCACCTTGTCCCCTTCGGTAACGGCCACCTCCCGCATGTTGTCCCCCAGGCGGAGGACTACCGAGCGCGTCCCGTCGTGCCGGGCGGCGGCGGCCCGCATCCAGGCGCCGACGCGGCGGCGAAGATCCCCGTCCCGCCAGAATCCCGCCACCACCTTGGGGGAAAGTCCCAGGCGGGCGTAAATGTGGCCGTGTTCCCGGTCCCCGTGGGCGGACTGGTTCAAATTCATAAAATCCATGTCGATGGCGGCCCAGGGGATATCCCGGTTGAACTGGGTGTGCAGGTGGAGGATGGGTTTCCCGTTGGCCTTAAGGCCGGCAATCCACATCTTGGAGGGGGAAAACGTATGCATCCAGGTGATGATCCCCGCGCAGGCATCCGCCGCGTTGGCCTCCCCAAAAAGCCCGGCAATGCCCGCCGGGGATTTCGCCACATCCTTAAGCACGACGCGGCAGGGAAGCGATTCATCCCCGTTCAGTTCTTCCGTCATGATACGGGCATGTTCGGCAACCTGTTTAAGGGTCTCGTCCCCGTAGAGGTCCTGACTGCCCACGACAAACCAAATTTCCAGATCCTTGTAGTACATCCTGTCGCTCCTTATCGTATCGTTTATACCAGAGTTTCCGCGAAGTTCCCAAGATTTTGGTACAGCTTGTATAGCGAATCATACACGGGAACCCTTTTTGTATCGGGGACATAGGTCCGTTCCGTGGCCGGGCACAGGGCGGCCTGGGCCGCCGGAATATCGGGGTAGAGTCCCGCGGCCACCGCGGCGAACATGGCGGCTCCCAGGGCCACCGTCTGATCGTTGGCGCTTACCTTGATGGGCATGTTAAGCACATCCGCCAGGGTCTGCATCACGAGGGAGGATTTCCGGGCCACACCGCCGATGCCGACCAGTTCGTTGATGGCTACCCCCTGTTCCCGGAACCGCTCCACGATGGCCCGCGCCCCAAAGGCGGTGGCCTCCACAAGGGCCCGGTAGAACCTGACCGCGTCGGTGCCCAGGCTCAGGCCCGTTACCGCCCCCTTGAGGAGCTGGTTGGCGTCCGGAGTCCGCCGGCCGTTGAGCCAGTCCAGGGCCGTAAGCCCCGTCTGCCGGGGGTCCAGGCGTTCCGCCGCCCGTTCCAGGGCGGGTATCAGCTTTTTGGACAGCTCCCCGGCGACCCGCCCCTTTACATCCTCCTCCAGGTCCAGGGCCGGCAGCACATGTTCCAGCGGCCACATCAGGATGTTTTTGAACCAGGCGTACACATCCCCAAAGGCGCTTTGCCCGGCCTCGTAACCCATCATACCCGGCACTATCGAACCTTCCACCTGGCCGCAGATCCCCCGGACCGGGACTTCCCCGTCCTCCGGTATGGGCCCCACGATCATGGCACAGGTAGAAGTCCCCATAACCTGCACCAGAACTCCGGCCCTGACGCCGCCCCCCACGGCTCCCATGTGGGCGTCGTAGGCCCCGACGGCCACGGGTATCCCCGGCGGCAGCCCCAGACGCCGGGCCCAGGCCCCGGTCAAGGGGCCCGCGGGGGTGTCGCTGGTATGGGTCTCCGTCCCCAGGGTTTCCCTGATTTGTGCCAGCCGGGGGTCCAGCAGGCGCAGAAAATCCCCCGAAGGGTAGCCCCCCTCAAATGAACGGTGGTACATGGCCTTATGCCCCATGGCGCAGCGGCTCCGCCTGATACGCGGGGGATCGGTAAGCCCGGTAAGAAGGGCCGTCATCCAGTCGCAGTGTTCCACAAAGGTGTAGGCCGCCGCGGCCACGGCCGGATCTTCGGTTATGACACGCAGTACCTTTGCCCAGAACCACTCCGCCGAATACACGCCGCCCTCGTAGCGGGTATAATCGGTTCCCCCCCAGGTCTTCGCGGTCCGGGTTATCCGTTCCGCCTCGGCCACGGCGGTATGATCCTTCCACAGCACGAACATGGCGTTGGGGTTTTCGGCGAATTCCTCTTTCAGGGCCAGGGGGGTCCCCTCCCCGTCCACCGCGCAGGGGGTGGAACCGGTGGTGTCGATGGCGATACCCCGGACCTTCCCCGCCAGGTCTTCCCCGCCCGCCAGAACCTCCCGTACCGTTTCCTCAAGCGTATCAATATAATCCCGGGGATGCTGACGGAAGCGGTTTGACGCCGGATCGCAAAAAAGGCCCCTGGCCCAGCGTGGATAGTTCCGTACCGAGACCCCCGCCGTTTCCCCGGTGGCGGCGTCGATCAGCACGGCCCTGGCGGAATCGGAACCGTAATCAAGGCCCAGGACATAATCCTTACCCGGAAGCCGGGCTCCCCGTTCTGAACTCATCTGGCTCTCCTCATTTTGAACACGGCATCAAAGACCGGCGTGGTAAAGGCTATAGTGTATACCCGGAATTCGCGATCGTCAACAAACATATACGATCACATACCCGCCGCGCCAGCGCGGCGTTGTGGGTAACGACCACAAGGCCAAGGCCCCGGCGTTCCGCCTCCCGCGTAATAAGGTCCCATATTTGCGCCTGGGTGATCACGTCAAGCATGACGCTTATCTCGTCGGCCAGCAGGAACCGTGTCTCCGGGACAAGTGAGCGGATGACGCAGAAACGCTGTAGCTCACCGCCTGAAAGCTCACGGGGAAAGCGTTCAAGCCAGGCGGGTTCTATGCCCATCGCGCGTGTCGTTTCGCCGCCGGACACGCGGGCCTCCGCCAGTACCTGTTTCATGCGCCAGCGGGGGTTGATCGCCTCTTCGGGGTGCTGGTAGATAAGCTGTACCGGCGAAGGGCCGCGCCTGGGGAGGGGTTTTCCATCCAGCAGCACCCGGCCCCTTACGGGCTTTAGGTGGCCGGCGAGTATCCTGACCAGCGTTGACTTTCCGGCGCCGCTGGGCGCCACAAGTCCTACGCGTTCCCCGTTCCCGACGCGGAAATCCAACTGTTCAAATAGCCAGGGATCCCGATCCCCGTAACGGAACCAGAGTCCCCTCACCTCAAGCGGCATGGATACACCTCACGGTTCCGCCGCGGAGTTCCCGCATGGGCGGGGGGGACACTTCACAGGCCGGGGTTTTGGCGGGGCAGCGCGGGGCAAAGAGGCAGCCGGGGGGCAGTTCGCCCGCGTAGGGCTGAAAGCCGGGGATGGCCGTAAAACCGTTCTGGGGCAGGGCGTTCCACAGGGCCCTGGTGTAGGGGTGGCGCAGCGCCCCGGGGCCGGCGGCAAAATCCCCCGCGGGGGCTACCTCAAGCGTGGTCCCCGCGTAAAACACCGCCAGGCGGTCGGCAATCCCCATGGCGATGTCGATGTCGTGGGTGATAAGCACGATACTTTTTCCCCTGTCCGCCAGCTCGCGGAAGCAGCGCAGGGCTTCAAGGGCAAGGGCGGTATCCATGCCGGGCGTGGGCTCATCCGCCAGTATCAGCGCGGCGCCGGAAATAATCGCCGTGGCGGCCAGGACGCGCCGGGCCATGCCGCCGGAAAGCTGAAAGGGGTAGAGTTTCGCCGTTTCCCGCGCCAGGGACAGACGGTCAAAGATACGCCTCTGGTCCTCCGCCCGCCTGTCCCCGCCCATGACCTGCGCGCCCGTGTTCATCAACGGATCGAGGAACGAGACCGACTGGGGAACCAGGGCGATCTCCCGGCCCCTGAGGGCCGCCTGCCGCGCGGGGGTCAGGGCTTCACCGTTGTACAGGACCGTACCGCTTGCCGATGCGTTGGGGGGCAGCAAGCCCATCACCGCGTGGGCGAGAAGGCTCTTCCCCGAACCGCTGGAACCCGCGACCGCCACGATCTCCCCGGGAAACACTTCCAGACTCAGATTCGAGATCACCTCAAGGGTACGCTGTTCAAGGGCCCTGTCGTACATGCGGAACGACACGCTCAAATCGTCAATTTTCAGCAGACTTTTCATCATCATTCCTGGGCACTGTAGGGGTCCAGCAGCGTTTTAAGACACTCCCCCAGTTTGTCGATCAGCAGCACGACGATTACCAGGGCAAGGCCGGGGAAAAAGGCCTGCCACCACATGCCGCCGGAAAGGTAACGCATGGCCTCGGAAAGAATGATGCCGATGGCCGGCTGTTCCGGGGAGAGGCCGAACCCCAGGAACGTAAGCCCCGCCTCGTGCATGATCGCGTGGGGAAACATCAGGACCAGGCCGATAACGAACTGCGGGACCAGATGGGGCAGAATATGGTTCCGGGTAATCCACGCGCCAGAATGTCCAAGACTCCGGGAAACGGCGATAAACCGGCGGGAACGCAGTTGAAGCGCCTCCCCCCGGATGATCCGCGCCAGGCCCGTCCAGTGGGTAAGCGCGATACCGGCCAGAAGCCCCCGCGGGCCCCGTCCCAGGGCGATGGAAATAAGGATAAGCAGCACCGTATGGGGAATACTCATCGTAAGATCGATAAACCAGTTGATACCATGATCGAGCCGCTTCCCGCCAAGGGCCGCCGCGACTCCCACGGCCAGGGCGATGAGCGCCGAAACGGAAGATGCCACAAGCCCCACAACAAAACTGAGGGAAAGCCCCTTGATCGTGCGGGCGAACATATCACGGCCCAGCAGGTCCGTGCCAAAGGGATACGACGGCGACGGCGGAAGGGCCTTCCGTGAAAAATCCGCCTGAAGCCGGGAACCGTCCATGAGGACCCCCGCGATAGTGACGGACAGGAGCAGCGCGAAAACACAGGCGGCGGCAATACTGATTGTTACCCGGCGGTTAAGGCGCGCGCGTTTCGCCTCCGCGATAACCGGGGGATTCGCCGTTGCACCGGTCACCGGCCGGCCTCCCGTATGGAGGGATCGATAATTCCGTACAGGATATTGGCGGTCATATTGCCCGTGAATACAAACAGGGTTGAAAAGAGGGTAATGCCAAGAAACAGCGGAATGTCCGTCATGGCCGAGGATGTCGCCGCGGCGCCAAGCCCGGGGTAGGAAAAGATGTTTTCCGCGATGACCGATCCGCCGAACAGTTCATTGAACGAGCCGAACTGCATGGTTACCGCGGGGATGAGGATGTTCCTTAGACCGTGGCGGCGCAGAATAGTTCCGGGCTTTTCTCCCCTGGCCCTGGCGAACAGCACGTAATCGCTTTCCAGTACGTCAATCAGCTTTTCCCGCGTGTGGAGCGCGGTATTGGCGAACGAAAGAAAACTCAGGGTCAGGGCGGGCAGGACCAGGTGGCGCAGGCGCTGAAGCAGAGTTACTTCGGCGGCGGGCACGCCCGGCGGAACGGCCATGCCAAAGGGGAACCATCCAAGCCAGGCGGAAAACACCATAAGGAACACCAGCCCTATCCAGAACGTGGGGATGGAACACATGACAAGGCATATCCGTTTGATAACGCGGTCCGCGAGCCTGCCGTGGAACATCCCCATGACACAGCCGATACCGAAACCGAGCACGCCCGTACAGGTCCAGGCCGCCGCCATAAGGGCCAGGGAGGCCCCGAACCTTAGACCGATAATCTCGGCCACGGGACGCCTGTAGGTTTTGGACATTCCCAGGTCTCCCCGGAGGATGGCGCGTATCCATGACCAATAACGGGATACCGGGGGCTCGTTGAGTCCCCAGTACGCCTCCATGCGGGCAATATTCTCTTCGGAGACGCCGGGGTTCGCCAGGATGTACTGCTGTATGGGGTCGATGGGAGAGGCGGACACAAGCGCGAAACTGACCACGCTTGCCGCGAACAGTAACGTTACACCCCGTATCGTGTACACGGCAATGTAACTAAAACCGCGCCTCCCCCCCGCGCGGCCGCCGTCTACTCCCATTTCCACTCCCGCAGATTGGCCACGAGCGGCCATGCGTCTCCGTGGGCGTGGATCTTCTGTCTTCCCGTGTTAAGGCCCTCCCGTACCCAGTAGAGATGTTCCTTGTTGATCAGGAAGATATAGGGCGCCTGGCCCCGCATGGAAGTTCCCGTGGAACCGTCCCACTGGGCTTTTTGCCAGAAGGGAATGGACGCTTCGATGCTCACGGCGTTAATAGCCGCGTCCAGATACCGATCAACCGTACTGTCGCGGAAATTTTCCGGGTTGTACCAGTCGTTCCGTCCCGCGTTGGAGGAATGGAAAAGCAGATAACTGGTACGCGGATTTGACGAGCCCCAGGCGAGTATCATCGGCTCGGAAAACATCCGTGGAAGCAGATCGGAACTGCCCACCCCCTCCACCAGAATCTCCATGCCCAGATTGGCCCTGGCCTGATTCGCCGTGGACAGGGCCACGGCCTGCCGTACCGAGTCCCCCGCGAAGTAAAGCAGCGGGAACGAGGCCCGTATTCCGCCCTTCTCCCGTATACCGTCCCCGTCGCCGTCAAGCCAGCCGGCCTCGTCCAACAGGCGTCTGGCGTAGGCCGCGTCGGTTTCAATAACGGACTCGGGATTCCACCAGGGCATACCGTCGTTTTCCGAATAGGCGGGGCCGGCAAACCCGTTCAGGGCGTCCCGGCAGATCAGGTTACGGTCAATGCCGTAGGCAAGCGCCTTACGGATGGCAAGGTCGGACGTAACATCGTTCCCTATCCTGTAGCCGTCCTCCGTAACCCTTCCCTCCGCGGGCAGTACCGGCATGGCTATTCCCATGTTGTCCACCGAGGCTTCCCTAAGAAGACGGAAGCCGGGGATCCGCGCGACCGCCGCGCTTACCGCGGAAGTCAGCGTAATATCCACCTGTCCGGATCGCGCCGCCAGGAGGCGGGTATCCTCGTCGGCCATTTTCAGGAAAACAACCCGCTTCAGGGCGGGAACCGTTCCGTAGTAATCCTCGTTTGCCTCCAGGATAAACTGCTGATCCACATCGTGCTGAACCAGCTTGAAGGGGCCCGAACCCACCGGGCGCAGTCCAAAATCCGCGTTGTAAAGGTGTTCGGGGGCAATGCCTATGGTGGTAAGGGTCAGGATAAACACCGATTGGGGTTTCGACAGTTTGATGACAAGCGAGTCGTCCCCCGTAACGGTACAGCTTTCCATTACCGACAGATCGATGGATGTGGCGTTTTGCTTAATCGCGTTGTAGGTAAACGCCACGTCCGAGGCCTTTACCGGCGTCCCGTCGGTAAAACGGGCGTCCCCGCGAATTGTGAAACGGTAGCTGAGCGCGTCCGGGTCGACCGTATACTCACTGGCGAGGTCCGGCACGACATTCATGTCCGCGTCGGTCTGGACCAGGGTACTAAAAATAAGCTGGCCGCCCGTCCCAAAACCCTGAATGGGATCGTAATGCGCCGGTATGCTTGAAAAACCGATGATAACCTCGTCCTTTTTCGCCGTACCTCCGTCCGTCCGATTCCGCGCCCTGGTTCCCGCGGCGGGAAGATACCCGGGACCCATGAACGCCAGAACGGATACCAGAATGAATGTCAGATATGTCCGCATGTTGTGCCTCCGTGAAAAACTGGTAGGCCAATCCCCAACATTCCGCCGGCCGGGATTGGCATAAAAAAACCACGACGATTACGAAAAACCCCTTCCGGGGGGTCTTACATAACCTTCGTGGTTAAACAAATCGCGGCCGGTACAATTCGCGGGAACTTACGTCAGCCGCTTTTGACGATTGACGCGGAAATCAGGTCTTTTCGCAGACGATGCCGGCCTTCATGACCGGAACACCGGTATACCACGGGCGTTTCCCGCTTGTCAACGGGAAACCGAACCGTAGAGGACCAGGGGTATCAGCATCACCGTGGGCCGCCCTATGGCGGCAATCTCAACGATGATCCGGTTGACGGACGCCGTCTCCCCGTCGGCCGCCAGGATCAGGTCGAAGCGTTCCTCATTCACGGTACAGCCTGAGGAGGTCATCACCGCGATGTGCCGGGGCCCCTCCACCACCCGGATTCCCTCGGGCACAATGTAACGGATGTCGTAGTGCTGCTGGTTCGGCATCTTGTTGACAATCGTTATCCTGACGCCGAGTTCCTTTTCCCCGTGGATCTCGATACCCTCCGGGAATCTGACCAGGGCCCTGGCGTGGATAAAGTCGTAGTCAATGGAACCGTCTATACCGGCAAACCACTTCTTGTACGCATCGCCGGCAGCGAGGGTTTCTTTTTTCAGATCGCCCAGATCGGCGGGGCCGTCCCCAATCGTTATCCCGGTGTTGTGGGCCAGCAGTACCTGGCGCGTCATGTTCAGCGTCCGTTTCGCCAGTTCCGTGCAGGTCGGCGGCAGATTCCACATGGAACCCCTGTCTATCGCGATGCTGACGATGTCGTCCCCCACATAGGCGATCCAGTCTTTGGGGATGCTTTCATAACCGCCGATGATCCCCAGGATGGAACCCAATGTGGCGCCCGTGCAATCGGTGTCGTCGCCGCAGCTTACCGCGGTGAGCAGGGACCTTTTGAAATCCCCCTCCCCGTACAGCCAGCCTATCACCACATAGGCCACATTCGCCGGCGCCTGGAACCAGCCCAGGTCCTCACTATCCTTGAGTACCTGTTCCCGGACCGTTTTCCAGTCGAGTTTTTTGTGGTACCCGTCCAGGACAATCCTGACGCTCCTGGCGACCCGGCAGTCCTCCGGCAGGTAGGAAAGACCGGTGGCGATAAGTTTTTCCCGGTCCTTCTCGACAAAGGCGGCGCTTTCCACCGTGGCGGTGAAGATCTCCGCGTAGGTTCCCTCCCCGGTTCCGTGATCCACGCAGGCGTCGTAGTACGCGTATTTGGTTACCAGATCCGGTCTGGCCGGCGTACAGCAGGCCCAGATTTCCGAGCGAATCCAGGCCCCGTTTGAATGTTTCCACGCGTTGTTATAGTCGCCCGACAGGGGAGGCGGGAGCCCCGCCTTCATGTTGTTCTTCCCGATTCCGTATTCATTCCAGTTGGGGGGGATGTAGTTGATCCAGTATTCCCCCAGTACCCGCTCGTTAAGGGCCAGGGGGCCGTAATTTTCAAGCGCCCGTAGCCAGATAAGCTGAAGGTCCAGATCGTCGTTGGGAAGGGGCCTGCCGGGGGGTGAATTGAAGCCCGTTACGTCCAGCAATTCTCTGCGACCCTCAAACGGCGTACCCAGAGTTCCGCCGATACTTTTCCCAATCCAGCAGGCATAGATCTTGTCAAAAAGTTCTTTTTCGTTGAATCGCATAGAAACTCCTTAACGTAGTTGTACAGACCCCGCGCCTAAACACAGGGATCCTGTTCTGAGTTGACCACGCGGGGGTTGTCGTGTCAATGACCCTGATGCGTGACGCGAGATATTGATCCGGGCTTTATATTGGTGGCATATTAAAATCAGGCTGTTCAGGAGGGCATAATGACAGGCAAAGAACGTATGAGCCGGATACTCCGGCACGAGCCGGTGGACCGGATAGGGTTATACGAACACTTCTGGGGCGATACCCATAAAGCGTGGCAGGAGAAGGGCAAGATTGGAGAGGGGGTTTCCTACGCGGACCATTTCGGCTTTGATATGGATGAATGCTGGGCTTTCAATACCACGGCGAATCTGGATTTTGAACGACAGGTTGTCGCGGAAACGGAAGACACCATCACCTACCTTGACGGCAACGGCGCGGTGTTACGGCGGCACAAGTTTCACGACACCACCCCGGAGCATGTGGACTTCCGTGTCAAGGAACGTGAACAGTGGGAAACCCTCATCAAACCCTTCCTTACCCCGGAAAAACGGCGCGTCAACTTTGAAGGCTACCGCAAGGTAAAGAAGGCCGCCGCCGGCGCGGGCCGTTTTTTTGTCTGGAGCGGCATCAACGCCTTTGAGTGCATCCATCCCATGTGCGGCCACGAAAACATGCTCGTGGGTATGGCCTTGGACCCCGATTGGGTTTTGGATATGGCCATGACCTACGCCCGGCTGACCGTGGAACTTCAAAAGATCCTCTTCGCGGAGGAGGGGCCGCCCGACGGTATCTGGTACTACGAAGACATGGGCTTTAAGCTGCACCCGTTTATGTCCCCGGACATGTACCGGGACCTTATCAAACCGGCCCATGTGTACACGTTTGATTACGCCAAGTCCCTGGGCCTGCCGGTTATCGTCCATAGCTGCGGTTTTGTTGAACCGCTTATACCGGACATGATCGACGCCGGCATGAACTGCCTGCAGGTTATCGAGATCAAGGCCGGCATGGATCTGCTTAAACTCCACAAACTGTACGGCGACAGGATCTCATTCATGGGCGGCATAGATGTCCGGGTACTGTACACCAATGACCGCCAAAAGATCGACGAAGAACTGAAGACCAAAATACCGGTAGTCAAGGAGGGGTGCAACTTCTTTTTCGGGGCAATTAGGCGGCGGTAGAGATGAAGTTGCGGACCGCTGGACCCCAGAGACCGCTCTCCTCCTTCGATTTAAGTGTCAGCATATATTGGGCGTTCCT
>JAIRND010000181.1 GCA_031258225.1 Treponema sp.
CACATAACGCCTTGTAGATAGCGTCATTCCCCGCGTTTGGATCATCAAAGCCGCCCTGTATACCCCAGTTGGCTACCGATAACTCAATACGGGCATTGGTACCACTACCGGTTCCGGTACTCCCCCCTCTTTGACCAGCCGCGAAAGCCAACGTGGCACCCGCGCACAGGATCAGAACAAGTACTAAGCGTTTCATTTCATCGCCTCCAATAAAGATATTTTTACAGGCATAAACCTGTAGATACCCAAAATTACGATCAGAAAATTGCCCTCGCTATCCATAACTATGGGTTGTGGTAATTCCCTCCCACCGCCGGATTCCATTGTACGACGCGCGCCACAGGGTATTTTTTACCTGGCGGTTCCCCGAGGTGTTGTATTTTTGCGGCGTTGTTTAAGGTGGTCTTATCAGAGATACAAAAAACTAATATATATATGGGGGGGGGGGGGGGGGGGGTACTATTACTGTTTCATTGCCGCATGAAATCACGCGTGAGGTGGTTATCACGGTTATCGAACAATGCCCCCTTTTTGCGTTTGGTTCACCAGCCCGCGTTTTTTACACACCGGCCAGGTTGTGGAACAAATTCAACTATCGACATGGTACCCCCGCGCGGGAGGGCTGTCAAGCGTTTTTTGTATTTTTTCTCTAAAAAATTTTGTGCCTTTTTCAATCCGGCCTCACCGCCGCCCTTGACGAGGGACCCCTGAACTGTGCCATGCTCTTTCAGGAACCTAACCGATGCCGAACCGCGAAAAACCGTTGAACAGGGGCCTGGTCGCGCTGGCCTTTGGAACCCTGGGACTGGGTATGTCCGAGTATGTGATGATGGGGATACTGCCCGACATCGCCATGTCCCTGGCCCTGGATATTCCGCGGGCGGGCCGCCTTATCTCCGCCTACGCCCTGGGGGTCTGCTTCGGCGCGCCCCTTGTGGTGCTTGTGGCGCGAAAACAGCCCCTCAAGCGGATCCTCCTGGCCCTGGGGGGCCTCTTTTTTGTGGGGAATCTCCTTTCGGCCCTTGCCCCGGCCTACTACGTCCTGGCCGCCGCCCGGTTTATCGCGGGGCTGCCCCACGGGGCCTATTTCGGGGTGGGCGCCCTGGCCGCGGGCCGCCTTGCCGAACCGGGAAAGGAAGCCTCCGCGGTGGCGGTGATGGTCTCCGGTATTACCGTGGCGAATCTTGCCGGCGTACCCCTAGGGACCTTTGTAAGCCAGGCCCTGTCCTGGCGCGCCACCTACGGTATCGTGTGCCTGTGGGGGCTGGTGCTGCTGGTTTCCCTGGTCCGCTGGATTCCCTACCTGGAACCCCTGCCCGACACGGGCTTTAGGGGACAGTTCCGTTTTCTCACGAAACCCGCCCCCTGGCTCCTTATCGCGGCCACCGCCCTGGGCAACGGCGGCATCTTCTGCTGGTACAGCTACATCACCCCCCTTATGACGGAGGTTTCCGGTTTCCGTCCCGCCTCGATGGCCTGGATCATGGTCCTTGCCGGTCTGGGCATGGTGGCCGGTAACGCCGCCGCGGGGAAACTGTCGGATCGCTTTTCGGCGGGACCGGTGGCCGCCGTTACCCAGGCCATAGCCGCCGGCGCCCTGGCGCTGGTTTTTTTCTGGGCCTCCCGGCCGGTCCTTTCCCTGGCGCTGATGACGCTGCTCTCGGTCTGCCTGTTCGCCCTTTCGGCTCCCGAACAACTGCTGCTCATCGAAAACTCACCCGGCGGGGAGATGCTGGGCGCGGCCTGCGCCCAGGTGGCCTTTAACCTGGGGAACGCCCTGGGGGCCTACGCCGGCGGCCTTCCCGTAAACGGCGGTCGTGGCTACGGGTACTGCGCCCTTATCGGCGCGTTCGCCGCGTTCTTCGGCTTCCTGGCCCTTTGTGGCGCTTTGTGTGTACAATCCCAAACGTCGCCGAATACACACCGCATGTGAGGAGATGTTACTCAACCTGCGCAGCCATACGGCAAGCCTGCCTTACTTGTCGTGTAATCGGACCCCATTCAACCTGAGGTTTTATGGTTGATACCCGCCTAACCCTGGCCCCCTATCGTACCCCGTCCCGCCGGAGGATACGGTAGAGAAGGGCACGTTCAGGGCGTGTATCGTACGGTACCCACGGGTTGAATGGGGTCCGCTTTGCTACATTGCTTCTAAAAAGGGGATGTTGACCAGTTCCAGGGCGTCGCGGAGTACCGGCAGCACCGCGCGGCTCAGGGCCAGGCGGGAGGCGGCCAGCGCCGGCGTCGCGGCGTTCAGTACCGGGCAGTCGTGGTAAAAGCGGCTGAAATTTTTTGACAACTCGTAGAGGTAGGCGGTGATAAGCGAGGGGTCCAGCCCCTCCGCCGCCTGGGCCACGGCGGCCGGATACGCGGCCAGGGTTTTGAGCAGTTCCCATTCGGCGTCTCCGGTAAGCAGGGAGGGGTCCCATGGAGCCCCGGGGTCCCATGGAGCCCCGGGGTCCGGGGGGGGAAGTTCCTCCGCGCCCGAGGCCCTTTTCAGCAGGGCCGAAACGCGGGCCCCCATGTACTGCAGGTAGGGGCCGGTGTTGCCGGTGAACGAAAGGGATTCCCTGGGATCAAAGAGCATGTCCTTGGAGGGGGACACCTGCAGGAGGTAGTAGTGCAGGGCCCCCAGGGCGATCTTCTCCGCCACGACCCGCGGATCCCCCACGGCCTCTTCCCGTTCCTTGTCGCGGATCTCCTTCAGGGCCATGTCCCTGAGGCTGTCGATAAGTTCATCGGCGTCCACCACGGTTCCTTCCCGGCTTTTCATTTTCCCTTCAGGCAGGTTTACCATGCCGTAGGAGAGGTGGTACAGGTCCCGTGCCCACGTAAAGCCCAGTTTACGCAGTATCGCGAACAGCGCCTTGAAGTGGTACTGCTGTTCGGACCCCACAACGTAGATCAACTGATCAAAGGGCCAGTCCTGGTGGCGGAAGATGGCCGTTCCGATATCCTGGGTGATGTAAATTGAGGTTCCGTCCCCGCGGAGCAGTACCTTCTTATCCAGCTTTTCATCGCCCAGGTCAACCTGAACCGATCCATCGGCGTCCCGGTAGAAGATGCCCCGCTCCAATCCCCTGAGGATCTCGTCCTTTCCCAGGAGGTAGGTCCGGCTTTCGTAGTAGAACTTGTCGAAGGAAATTCCGGTACGGTCCCAGGTCCGCTTCATGCCCTCCACGGCCCAGCGGTTCATTGTTGTCCACAGTTCCACGGTTTCCTTGTCCCCGGCCTCCCAGTTACGGAGCAGTTCCCGTGCCCTGAGCATCAGGGGGGCCTGGGCTTCCGCCGCTTTCATGTCCAGACCCTGTTCCCCAGCCAGGGCCTCCGTTTCGTCCTTGAGGTCCCGGCTAAAACGGACATACCAGTCCCCCACAAAGTGATCGCCCTTGACCCCTTCGGATTCGGGGGTCCTTCCCCCTCCCTGTTCCCGGTAGGCGAGCATGGACTTGCAGATGTGGATACCCCGGTCGTTGATGACGCAGACCTTGTAGAGCCGCGCGCCGCAGGCTTTGAGGATCCGGGAGACGCTTTCCCCCAGCGCGTCGTTGCGCAGGTGCCCCAGGTGCAGGGGCTTGTTGGTGTTGGGGCTGGAGAACTCCACCATGATCCGTTTGCCGTCCAGCGTACCGGGCCGGCCAAAGGGAAAATTCCCGGCCCGCTCCCCCTCAAAAACGGCGGCGAGAATTTGGGCCGCCAGATCCCCCCGGTTAAGCATCAGGTTCAGGTAGGGGCCTTCGGCGTTAAAAACGCCGCCGGAACTGTCCGCGGCAAGGAGGTCGCGGAGGGCTTGGGCAATCCGGGGGGGGGCTTTACGCAGGAGTTTGGCGTAGCCGAACATGGGGAAGGCAAGGTCCCCCAGGTCCGGCCTGGGGGGATCTTCCACGACGATCTGTGAGGCTTCCAGTACGGTTTCCAGTCCCTCGTTACGGATCAGGGTGTTAAGGCCGCGGGCGACGCGATGCCTCCAGGGGTTTCGGTAATCAAGCATAGTGCCTCCGCTAGTTTCGTTCGATTTCCGCTTTCAGCGCGGCAACACCGTCCAGTGTACTCAAGGTTTCCTTCAGCCGTTCTCCGATTTCCCGCAGTCTCGCGAGAAAATCGGGAAACTTGGCCTCAAACAGGGTAAGGTTGGAAAGGTAGTCGCCGCGCTTACCGGTTTCGTTTTTCACGATCCCCGTGATGATGTTCACAACGGCGTCGATGGCCAGCCGGGCCCGCTCGATAATCTGCCGGCCCTCCTCCTCGGCATCCTCAAGGGCCAGTTGTATCTTCCGCCGCTTAATCGGAAGGGCGGACATGTCCTGCCGGGCCTGGGCGTAACGCTCCCCGTAGATTCCCCCGGCGGCGATTTTTTCGTCAAGACTCTGAATGTCGGTTCCCAGCTTGGCCAGATCGTTGTAGCCCCCGCTGAACTCCACCCGGTTTTCTTTGTTGGTGAAGCCCCCCTCCGCCACAAGGGGCAGCAACAGGGGGTTGATCTCCGGCACAAACACCAGTTTGTAAAAACCCAGCAGGAAGGACAGGGACTGGGCGGCGCCCAGCGGAAAGCCTTCGGTATCGTTATCACCGGCGGCGTTTGCCATGCGCGGGGTTTCCGCGCCGGAGAAAAATTTCCTGTGGATTTCCCCAAGTTCCTCACGGCGGCGTTCTTTCAGGTAGGCGGTAAAGCGGGCGGTGATATGCCGCCGCCAGTAATCCCGGTACACCGTATACCAGTCCTCCCCGCCTGAAATTTGCCGCGGGTAGTAGGATATGTCCCGGTTCCCGCACTTGAGGATCAGGGTCAGGGGCAGGCGGCGGTTAAAATTCCTGATGTTTGCAAGGGCGCCCTCCGCCCGGCCCAGGAGCCGTTGAATCTCCCGGCTGTCCCCAAAGGCGGTACTGCCATTTCCGGCGTTGCCGGGAACGCCGAAAGCGGGTTTGGGCGTCTGCTCCTGCAGGATAAAGATAAACAGCGATTCAAGGAGGGCAAGGGAAGGGGGGTCTTTAAGGGAAAAGAGGATGTTGTTCAGGGAACCAAGCATTTCTTTTACCACCTTGATGGAACAGGTCCCCTCGCCGGAGCTAAAGGCCAGGAGGACCCGGTCGTAGAGGAAGGAGGCAAGCTCCTTCAGGCAGTACAGGGATCGCGCGTCGCGGTACATGGCGGTCCGCTGGGTCTCGGTAATCCGGGTGAATATCTCCTCCATGATCCGCAGGGCGCTCTGGCGCAGTTCCGAATCGGGAATATCGGGGTTTTTGATCCGCAGCTTCCCGGGTTCCGTTTCCGCTTCCAGGGCGCGGTGGACCTCCGGCATTTCCAGGGACCCCAGGAACGAGTAAAAATCCCCCCGGTCGCGGTTTACGGAAATATCCAGCGCGTCAAAGAAAAAGCGCGCGTCCTCTTTTAGCGCCGCGAGGAGGCGGTTAAAATTTGGCAGCAGGAGCCCGTTCCGGTAATCGTAAAAACCGGGGTATTCGGTATCAACGCGGCGCCCCAGCTTGCCGATCTGCGCGTCCATAAAGATCTGCCGGGGCGTCTTGTTTTTTAGGATACTCAGAACAAAGTAGAACAGCCGGTAGTACCAGGGCAGGGCGGCGTATTGCTTTTCGACCGGAAGGACCGATCCTGTCTTTTCATTCGCCGGCACGGGGTACAGACTTTCCGCCGAGAGGTTTGACAGGGCTTGCAGCTTTTCAAACATCTTTTGACGTTCGTCCAGGGGCAGGTTCGTCGCCAGCCTTTCCAGGGTGTCCATTTCCAGCATGTCTCCACTATAAATGTCCATCCGGTATTGGTCCAGGATAAACGTATAGGAATTTTATAGGCGCGTCTCGGCCTACAGAACACCCAAACAGTACTCTATCCCTCCTGGGTTGGGCTATGCCCCGGAAAAACGCTTGTAGAATCCGCCTGCGCTATGTTCCATACGCTGCGGGGGCATAGCCCAACCCGGGGGCATACCCTACGGTATAGGGTATTCTGTAGGCCGGCACACTTCAATTTCTATACGTTTATCCTAAGAGTTTGTTGCGCTTCGCGCGTGAAACTCATACCTGTGCGCCCCTGCCGGATCAGGGGGAAGGTTAAGGTCAGGACAGGGCACGTATCAATGTGAACTACCCACAGGCTGATAGGGTCCCTGAACGAACCCTTGTGAATCCTCCCGCGCCATGCTAAACCGGAATCAATGAAACCGGTAATCGGCGTTGTTCCGCTTAGGGATGAAGAGAGGGACAGTCTGTGGATACTGCCCGGCTACCTGGACGGCATAAGCCGGGCGGGCGGGCTGCCCCTTGTGCTGCCCCTGACCACGGAGGAAGAGACGTTACGGCAGATCAGCGGCCTCTGTGCGGGTTTTCTGTTTACCGGGGGCCAGGACATTTCCCCCGGTCTCTACGGGGCGGAACCCGCGCCGTTCTGCGGGCCGGCCTGCGCCGAACGGGACCGGATGGAGGGGGCGCTCTTTTCCATTGCCGTGCTGGAACGGGGGCAGCCGGCCCTGGGCATTTGCCGGGGTATCCAACTGTTCAACGTCCTCCTGGGGGGAACCCTGTACCAGGACCTTGCCGCCCAGTTCAGCCCCGGCGCCGCCCTCCACCGGCAGAAGCCGCCCTACGACGCGCCCGCCCACGGCCTCCGGTTGGAGCCCGGAACCCCGCTCCGTGCCCTCCTGGGCCGGGACAGCCTGGCGGTCAACAGCAGCCACCACCAGGGTATCGCCCGTCTGGCGCCGGAACTTGAGCCCATGGCCCGATCGGAGGACGGTCTTATCGAGGCGGTCCGCCTGAAGAACAGGCCCTTTGCCTGGGCCGTCCAGTGGCACCCGGAAATGGCCCTGGCCTGGGAGAGCAGCGGACAACTTTTCGCCGCCTTTGTCTCGGCCTGCCGGGGGGATTGTGGCGCAATGGTGGCTGACATTGCGCAGGGGGATTTATGAGCGCCAACCGGGAGTACAAGAGCAGCGTTTTCTCGTTGTTGTTCGGGGAAGAACAGGCCCTGCGGGCCTTGTACGAGACGCTGGAGAACATTACCCTGCCCCC
>JAIRND010000246.1 GCA_031258225.1 Treponema sp.
TTCAGGGCGTCCCACATTTGATTTACCTCCGGAATAATGGGCATGGGATCCGCGTAGGGCGACTGTTCCGCCACTCCCATCAGGTAGGGATCGTCGCTGATGCCCCCCACAAGGCTCGCGTCCTTGAGGGTGGTAAGTTTGCCGGTCTTTTCAAACTGGATGGTCTGACCTTCCGGACCGGCCAGAAAATCCGCAAAGGCAAAGGCCGCGTCAAAATTCTTCGTGTAACTGGAAACCGCGGCGATAATGTTGCCGCTGAAACAGCGGGGCTGTCTGCCGTTGATGGTGGGGAGTTTGGTAACGCCAAAATTCACGCCGTTTTTCTTCGCGTCCGCGATAGCCCAGGGACCGGTGATGGTAAAGGGAACCTCACCGTTCTGAAAGGCCGCCACGGTGCCGTTCCAGTCGGCGTCGGAAACGTTGACGTTGTAAATGGAGCGCAGGCTTTTGTAAAAATCGATCCCCCTGGCCGCTTCCGGGCTGTCAAACCCCGGAGTACGATAGTTGTCCATGTTGGGACCAAAGACGCTCATCCCAAAGGCGGTCAGAAAAAAGTAGTTGTGGTAGGCGTCATCCACCTGCCAGCGGAGGGCCCACTTGTTTTGAACGGGGTTGTTCCACTTTTTCGCGAAGGCCACGATCTCCTCAAACGACGCGGGAACCGGGGTATCGCCCAACAGGTCCTTGTTGTAGAAGAAGGCGATATTCTCCGTGGAAATGGGTACCGCGTACAGTTTTCCGTTCGATGTGCAGGTTTTGATTGAGGCATCCAGCATCGCGGCGGTGTACTTTTCCTGGGCCTCCGCCTCAAAGGGTTCGCAGAGGCCGTCCGCCACCGCAAGCCCAATATGGTCGTGGGGCATCAGAAAAACATCGGGGCCTATGCCGGCCGGTCCGTCCAGGGAAACCTTGCCGCGGGTATCCACATTGCCCACGTTTTGATACGACACCTTTACCGCGGGGTAGTGCCGGTTAAACGCCGCGATAACCGCCTCGGCCCAGTCGTCGTTGTCCATCCATACTGTAAGATTGCCGGAGACACCTCCCCCTCCCGGCGTGCCGTCGTTATCCATCACCGTAAGGTTGCCGGAGATACCTCCCCCTTCCGGCGCGGCGCCTGGCTGCTTCCTGGTACAGGCCGCCAGCGAAATAATCAGTGCCACACTGATCCATAGTGGCGTGAGATGTCGAGTAAACTTTTTCATGCTTCCTCCTGAAATTCAGAATCCCCGCAAAACCGGGGATCATTTATAATAAACCGCCACACCGCGGGGCGGAATACTATCCTTGTCTATCCGGCCGGTATACAACACCCCCCGGCCCAGGGTTTTCTCAAAGGCCCTTCCCTCCACCGGCTCATCCCCGGTGTAAATTACCGAAAGGCGGTGGTCCCCGTCTGAAATTTCCCAGCAGGGAAGTCCCGCGTGGCTCCGGCAGTTCAGCGCCCCGTCCCTGATAAGACGGATATGCTCCCGCCGGAAGGCGATTAGGGACTTGAAAAAAGCCAAAAGTTCCCCATCCCGCTTTTGCTCATTCCACACCATAGGCGCCCGGCATTCGGGATCGCCGCCGCCGGACATGCCCAGCTCGGTACCGTAGTACAGGCAGGGGGAACCGGGCAGCAGGAAAAGCAGGGTAAAGGCGTTCCGCAGGGCCAGCTTGCTGCCCCCCGCCACGGTCAGACTCCGCTGGGTGTCATGGGAATCCAGCAGGTTAAAGGCCAGGGCCGTGTGAAGATCGCTGTAGCGCGACAGGGCCTTAAGCAGCCGCCCGTTAAACTCCCGTGGGTCTATGGTTTGCCGCAGAAAAAAATCGATAATGGCAAAGCCCAGGGGATAATTCATGGAGGCGTTAAAATAGCCCGGATTGATCCAGTTTGAGGCGTCGTGCCACATTTCACCCACGATATAGAGGTCCGGCTTGAGCGCCCGCAGTTCCCCGGCAAAGGCCCGCCAGAAATCAAAGGAAACCTCGTCGGAAACATCCAGACGCCAGCCGTCAATATCACATTCCCGAATCCAATACAGCGCCGCGTCCAACAGGTAGCGCCGGGCCTGGGGATTTTCGGTGTTCCACTTGGGCATCCGCGCTTCCTGGGCGAAGACATCGAAGGGTATCGTGTCCGGGTCCCGGTAACGGGCCTGTACGGGAAAACGTTTGATATGAAAATAGTCCCGGTAGGCCGATTGTTCCTGGTTTTTAAGGACATCCCGCCAGAAGGGGTGCCGCTGCCCAACGTGGTTAAAGACCCCGTCCAGCATTACCCGTATCCCCCGCGCGTGGGCGTCCTTTACCAGGGCTTTTAGGTCCTCCAGACCGCCAAAATGTTCATCAATGGCAAAATAGTCTTCCGTGTCGTATTTGTGGTTCGATGGGGCCTTGAAAACCGGGTTCAAAAAAATCCCGCCGATGCCCAGGTCCGCAAGATAATCCATTTTTTGCCGTATCCCCGGCAGGTCCCCGCCGAAAAAATTTGCCGGTTCCGGCGCGTCGCGCTCCCAATCCGCTGTTTTGGGGGGTGAAAGGGAGGGATCGCCGTTAAAAAAACGCTCCGGGAAGATCTGGTACCACACCGTACCGGGAACCCAGGAGGGGGCCCGCGGCGCGTCAACATCGTGGATATAGGGGAAGAAGAAGTGGTTGAATATCCGTGTCGCCGCCTCCACACGGTAGGGCTCCAGGCCGTTTTCCGAAAAGTAATAATCCCCGGCCCCCGCCCTGATTCGGAAACCGTATTTCAGCCGGCGGCGGGGGGGACGATCCAGGGCGGCACACCAGACCGCCGCCGCCATCCCCTCCCCGGAAAACCGCTTTTCCAGGGCCGTCTCCCGGCAGCGCCACCGGTAGGCATTCCCGTTTTTTACCTGGTCAAAGGGATCCCCATAGATAAGGGAAACCGAATCTACCCAATCCGCCGTGGTGAGCCGTATCATAACTTTTTCGGCATACATGTCGTAATAGCAGTCAGGCAGGGACGCCCGGTGATATACCCTTGGACCCTCGGCTTCCATAGTTGTTACCCTTCGATCTCATTCCGCTATCGCGTCTGATACGTCAAGTATAAATCCTGGCAAGTGAAAATCAATAGCGAACGCACGGACCGGCGCATGGCGAGATTGAAAAGTAACACTGTCCTGTATCCGGGGGTTTCGCGGGCAAAACCCCCGGTGAAACCGGCCTTAGCCGTAGATGGCGATCATGACGCCGGCGGCAATGGCGGTGCCGATAACGCCGGCCACGTTGGGCCCCATCGCGTGCATCAGGAGGAAGTTGCCGGGATCGTACTCCAGGCCCACCTTGTTGGAGACACGCGCGGCCATGGGGACCGCGGACACTCCCGCCGAACCGATAAGGGGGTTGATCTTCTCTTTCAGGAACAGGTTCATGAACTTGGCCACGAGAACCCCGGTGGCGGTGGCGATGGCGAAGGCCACAAGACCCATGACCACGATGATCAGGGACGAGGGGTTAAGGAAGCGGTCGGGGGTCATCTGACTGCCCACGCCCAGGGAGAGGAAGATCGACACGATGTTGATAAGTTCGTTCTGCATGGTCTTGGAAAGCCGGTCAACAATGCCGCACTCACGGATAAAGTTGCCGAACATGAGGCAGCCGATAAGGGGGGCCGCCGAGGGGATGAGGAAGATGGACAGGATAAACACCACCAGGGGGAAGGCGATCTTCTCCGCGAGGGACACGGGCCGGAGCTGTTTCATCCTGATGAGCCGCTCCTCCCTGGTGGTAAGGAGTTTCATGATGGGGGGCTGGATGATGGGCACCAGGGCCATGTAGGAATAGGCCGCCACGGCCACGGTTGCCAGAAGGTGGGGGGCCAGTTTGGCGGCGATGTAGATCGTCGTGGGACCGTCCGCGCCGCCGATAATGGCCACCGAACAGGCTTCCTTGAGGTTAAACGCGACGCCGGGCAGGTAGTTGGCCACGGAAATGCCGAACAGGGCGCCGAAGACCCCGAACTGGGCCGCCGCCCCCAGGAGGGCGGTCTTGGGGTTGGCGATAAGGGGGCCAAAGTCGGTCATGGCCCCTATGCCCATGAAGATGATCATGGGGAAGAACTCGTTGCCCACGCCGCTTTCTAGATGATGTGCAGCATCCCGTGGGGGGCGTGTCCCATGCCGGCAAAGGGGATGTTCACAAAGACCGTCCCAAAACCGATGGGGATGAGGAGCAGGGGTTCAAAATTCCTGGCGGCCCCCAGATAGATGATAAGAAAACCCACGGCCACCATGAGGAGTTCCTGCCAGCCGAAGATCGTTACGGGAAGCCCCGCCGGGGTTTCCATCTCCGCCTTATCGGTGATAAAGGCGTAGATGCCGGTGGTCTCCGCTATGTTCCTCAGAAAACTCCCCAGGGAAACACGGGGAAGGTTATCGCTGTTTGGAATCTTCCCGTCCAGGTTTCTGAATGAGGGGAGATCGTCAACTGAGGCCTGGGTTTGGGCCTGGGCGCGGGGGGCGAAGGCCATATTCACAAGGGAAAAGACCAGGGCCCCGATCATCAGAAGCATGCAGATTTTAATAACCACTACCGGATCTTTTTTAAGGTTCAACATGTTTTAATCCTTGTTCGTGTTTAGCCGATTTGGGCTATGGGCTGCTGGGACGCCACCTGAGTCCCGGGGGCTACCAGAAAATGAACGGGGCCCGAGGCGGTGGCCTTGATCTCCAGTTCCATTTTCATTGATTCGATAATGACGATGGTATCCCCGGAAGCAACCCGGGCCCCCTCGTCCACGGCGTAGCGGAGTACCGTACCGGCCACGGGGGCGTTCACCGCTTCCCCGCCGGAAGGCGCCGCGGGGGCCGCATCCGGACCTGATGTGTCCGGCGCCGCGGGGGCCTCCCCCACGGCGGAGCCGCCGATTTCCGCGACAGGCTGCTGGGCCGCCACCTGAGTTCCCGTGGGAACAAGGAAGTGGACGGGGCCTGATGCGGTGGATTTGATCTCCAGTTCCATCTTCATCGACTCGATAACGAGAACCGTATCGCCGGAGGCAACCTGGGCCCCCTCGTCCACGGCGTAACGGAGTACGGTACCGGCCACGGGCGCGGGGATAACCTGCCCTCCCCCGGAACGGGCCGGACCGGGTCCCGATGAGGGGCCGACCGCCACGGTCCCCGCAGGGGAAACCACGACGGCGTAGGTGGTACCGTTGACGTTCACGTTGTACTTGGCGGCCTGGCCCGGACTTGAAGAAGCCGGCGCGGCGGCGGGTTTGACCACAAAGGAGGCGGAGTCCACCGGTCCCTGATCCCGCTTTTGGAAGAAGCCGGGGGCAACCTTGGGGAACATGGCGTAGGTAAGCACGTCTTCCACGGTCCGCCCGCCGGCCTTCTTCGCATCTTCCTCGATCTTCGCGAACTCGTTGGGGATCTCGTCGGCGGGCCGTTTGGTAAGAACCTTTTCGTACTTGTTCTTTTCCAGGGCCAGGCGGACCAGTTCCGGGTTGGCGGGGGCCGCCAGGGCGCCGTAACGGCCGGTTACCAGGTCGGCGGTTTCCGCGGTCAGATTCTTGTACCGGCCAAAGAGGACGTTGAACACCGCCTGGGTACCCACGATCTGGCTGGTGGGCGTAACCAGGGGGATGTAGCCGCAGTCCTTCTGGACCACCTGTATCTCCTTGAGTACCTCGTCGATCTTGTTGGAGGCGTTCTGCTCTTTAAGCTGATTCTCAAGATTGGAGAGCATGCCGCCGGGTACCTGGGAGGCGAGTATCCGCGTATCGGCCCCCAGGAAGCTGGATTCAAACTTGGCGTACTTCTTGCGGACCTCCCGGAAGTAGGCGGCGATGTCCAGAAGGGGGATGATATCAAGGCCCGTGTCGAATTCGGTGCCGTGGAAAGCCTCCACGATGGTCTCCGTGGGGCTGTGGCTGGTTCCCATCGCCAGGGAAGAAATGGCGGTATCCAGGATATCCGCCCCCGCCTCCGCCCCTTTGATGAGGGAGGCTACCGACAGGCCGGTGGTGGCGTGGGTGTGTATCTCCAGGGGAAGGTCCACCTTGGCCTTGATGGCCTTGACCAGTTCGTAGGTCTCGTAGGGTTTGAGGAGACCGGACATATCCTTGATACAGATCGAATCCGCCCCGGAATCGGCAAAACTTTTTGCCAAACCCGCGTAAATTTCCTTGGTGTGGTAGGGGGTAGTGGCGTAGGAAATGGCCATCTGGACGTGTTTGCCGGTTTTTTTGGCGGCGTCCGCGGCCCGTTTAAGGTTGCGGGGATCGTTACAGGCGTCAAAGATGCGGAACACCTCGACGCCGTTTTCCGCGGCCTTCTCCACAAATTTGTCCACCACGTCGTCGGCGTAGTGGCGGTAACCCAAAAGGTTTTGGCCCCGGAGGAGCATCATGATCGGGGTATGGGGAAGCCCCTTCTTGAGGGTACGCAGCCGTTCCCAGGGGTCTTCGTTGAGAAAACGGATACAACTGTCAAACGTCGCGCCGCCCCAGCCTTCCAGGGCCCAGTACCCGATAGTATCCAGCCGCGCCAGGGCGGGGACCATGTCGGCGGTCGTCATACGGGTGGCAAACAGGGACTGGTGGCCGTCCCGCAGAACCAGATCGGTGAGTTTTACCTTAGGCATATATTCTCCTTACGTGTACGCCACTCCCAAAACCCGTTTGGTTTTGAGAAGGCCTCTGTGTTAACTAAGAAGGGGGACTGATTTTCCGGCCGCTCCGGTTCCCGCGTGTTATTTTCCTTCGTTTTTGCGATATTCGGTAACGGCGGCGGTGATGGCCGCGGTAACGGCGGCGGTCTTGACGGCCGTTGAAGGGCCGGCGGCGGGCTTTGGAAGAACCCCGGCATCCTTGTCCAGACCCAGGGCATGGATAACCTTCCCCACCAGGACTACGGAAATGATGAGGATAATCAAAAATCCAAAAACTATCCCCATGCCCAACATCGTAAGGGCTCCGCTTTGCCCCAACATTTCAGCTATAGTCATACGACCTCCCGCTTTTATTTTAGTCAAGATACTAGCGAAATATCCACCCTGGTTCAACTCCTTATGCCGCAAGAAGTTACGGCGGTTAAGTTAGCCCCTAGGGGAATTGAACCCCTCTTTTAAGATTGAGAATCTCATGTCCTAACCGATAGACGAAGGGGCCGCATACGATGCCGTCCGGTTCACATTTTGTGCTAATAGCACGATACGGACTTAGCTTATTTCCCCAGGGAGGATTCGAACCCCCACAAGCAGATCCAGAGTCTGCCGTGCTACCATTACACAACCGGGGAAGGTAGTCTGAGTAGTTACCATACCGACCGGACGGGATTTTGTCAAGTAGGCCGGCGGGTTCTACTCGCCGTGGTACTGGATAAGGGTGTGAACCGGCGTGGGGGCCAGAACCGCTTCGTAGTTGAAGAACGGAAGGCCGATGACGCCGAAAATTTCGGGGACAGCGGCGCCGCATTCGACAAGCAAATCGCGGGCGGCCCGCAGGGTACCGCCGGTGGCCACAAGATCGTCGGTAAGGAGGACGCTGGAACCGGGCTTTACGTCCTCAACGTGGACTTCGATCTCCGCCACGCCGTATTCAAGCTGGTACTTCTTTGACAGGGTCTGTCCGGGGAGTTTGCCCTTCTTGCGGATCAAAATAAGGGGGACGCCCAGGTGTTCGGCAAAGGGGGCGGCAAAGAGAAAGCCCCGGGCCTCTATCGCGGCAACCGCCTCAATGCCCCGGTCCCGGTAACGATCCGCCATCGTCTTGACGCAGTAACGGAAGGCTTCCGGCCTTGAAAGAACGCCGGTAATGTCGTAAAAAAGTATCCCTTTTTTGGGGAAATCCGGAACTTTCCTGATGTAATCGTCCAAATTCAGGCTGTCCGCCATAGTTTTACTCCCGGCTTTGAATCTGCCCGAAGAACCCCCGGGTTTTTGAGGACACTCCACACGACAGTTCCCCGTTTTAGCGGCGATAGGGATTGAACCTATGACACTGCGGATATGAGCCGCATGCTCTACCAACTGAGCTACGCCGCCGGGACGCCGTCGAAACAACGCCAAGCCAGAATAATAAAAAAGCCGGACTTCTGTCAATGAGCGCTGCAATGGCGTTATGGTAAGGGTTGGTTGAACAAAACGACGTAAAGCGGCGGGGAGGCGGCAGGCCGGCGCCTTGATGTTGGAGGAGTTCAACAGACCTTTAGTGAACGTAAACACCGATGCCCTGGGCCGTTAAATGAGTTTGTGTTCCCGGGCGGCCAGGCTAAGGGCGCTGTTCCAGTAGGACTGGGTAAGGTAGGCCTGCCGTACCTTGAGGTCGTCGATCCTGCTTGCCCGGCGCTGGAGCCGCTTAAAGGCCATGCTGACCGCGGTGTTCATATCCACCTGGGCCGCGCCGGATTCCTTAAGCACCTGGTACCAGGCGTAAAAGTAAAAGGCGTCGCAGGGGTCCATCTCCGAAAGCCTCTCGTCCCGCAGGACCCGCTGCATGATGCCGCGGGCCTCCACGCCGCCGGCCGCGGAGAGGCGGCTCAGGGCCAGGGCGCGGTACACCGAAAGCATCCGGTCCCAGAACTCCCGGACGGGGAGGAACAGGAGTTCACATTGGGCAAAACCGCTGCGCCAATCGGGCTGCTCGGTGTGGATAAAGGCTCCCCCGGTCAGGGATTCCGCCAGGGCCGCGGCCAGATCGGCGGTCCGCGCGTACTCCCCGGCCAGGTAGGCGCCTTCTATCTCGAAAAGTCCTGTATCGACGCCGCCTGAAGGTTTGGACAGGAGGGGGTTCCGGGAGTAGAGCCGGGCCCGGTAAGCCCAGGCCTCCAGCAGGGAGAGTTTTTCCGGCGAGGGGTTCCCCGATGGATTCCCCGCGATACCCTGGAAGATCCGCAGAGCGTCCTGGTAGTACCCCAGGTCAAAGGCGAGTTTACCCCGGAAGAACCGGGCGCGGTCGGCCCATTCCACGCGCCCGGCAAGGACGGCCTGATCCTCCGCGGACGCCGCGAGACGTTCGGCCTGGGAGAGGTTTCCGTAGAGGGTTTGGACGGCGGCGGCATAGTACGACGCCACGGCCAGTTCCCCGTAGTCGGCGGATTTTTCCGCGTGTTCCACCGCGAAGCCCGCGTACTCCACGGTTTCCCCCATACGCTGTTTGGCAAGGTTCACGAGTGAAAAGAGGCGGTTGGACTGGGCAAGTCCGGTCCAGGGTGCCGTTTGACTTAACATAAAAGCCGTTTTGACGGTGGCAAGGGCGGAGTCGATATCCCGAATTCCCAACTGGTACGCCGCGGTGTACACCAGCTCCTGGGCCTTGAAGGGGGGGTAGATCTCCCCCGGGGGAGCGCGGAACGCCTCCCTGATGTCCCCGTCGTTCCCATTCAGCAGGGCCGTGAGGATCCTGTACAGGAAGGCCACGGTAAGGGCCCGTTCCGGGCCCACGACGGATTCCAGCCTCCCCCCCTTAACGGCCTCCCCAATTCCGGCGGAGGTACCGTTGGTCATATCGGTAACGACCGATTGAAGGATAAGTTCATCGCCCCGCGCGATGGAGGCGAAGATACCCGCCCCGTTCCCCAGATCCGCCAGGGCTTCCAGCAGGGCAAAACAGGGGCGCAAGCGTCCGGAAAATACCCAATCCAGCAGGCGGTCCCGAACCACGGCGCGGACGAGTTCTTTCCGTTCGCCAAGGATCGTCTCCGCGCGGGCGATAAAACCGGCAATCCGGGGCCGGGGGTCCTGCGCGGTATCCACGATGCCGGAACGGAGCAGCATGTTCAGGGCGCGGGAGATCACCCCGGGGGATTTGCCCTCCTCGGCCAGCAGTTGGGGAAGCAGGCCGCCGGGGAAATAACGGCCCAAAAGGGCAAAGGCGTAGGAAATTTCCCAGAGATCCCGGGACATGTCGGGGTCATGGGCGGCCCCCTCCCCCTCCAGACGGATGAGCCGGGGGAAAAACCGCTCCCACAGGGGGGAAAGATCCTCCACGGAGGACGCGGTTCCGTAGATTTCCAGCCTCGATGAAAACGGCCCCCCCGCCGCGTAGGGTTCCAGGGCCTCCCACACGATCCGCGCGGAACTATCCGGCGCCCTGTCAAGATCCTCCAGGAGGAGGACGGGCCTTAGTCCCCGCGCCGCGGAAACCTCAAGGTACCGATCCAGGAGCAGCACCAGAAAACGGCGGCCCCTCCGCAGGAGGTACAGGGGCGCTTCCCCGTGAAGCCGGTCCCGGAACAGGCTTTTTTGTAAATTTTCCAGTTCCGGGGAAAACACGGGTTCGCCGCGCGGAAGGCCCGTACCCCCCGGCGCGCCGGCGGATCCTTCCCCGGAGTCCCGCGGCCCGGTAAGAAAGGCGCGGATAGCCGGACTATAGGCGTCGGAAACGGCGGCCGGTCCCCCGCCCGGCGCGAAGCGGATCACCAGCGGCGGGGCGCTTCCGGCGCAGAATTCGTACAGCCCCGCCCGCTTCCCCGACAAGCGCGGCCCCAGGACCAGGGCGTTCTTCCGGTGTCCCCGCCTCAGGGTTTTCACAATACCGGCGCGCCGCGCCCGTTCCGCGTCAAGGGGGGGGAGCGACCCAAAGCCCTCCGGATCCTTGAGCGCCTTACAGCGGGCATAGCCCTCCGCGGAGGAGGGATCGCCGGGGGACTCAAACTGGAAGTAATAGCCAAGCAGTTCCTGGAGTTTCCCGTCGCAGTACAGGCCGGAATTCCGCGGGGACGAAAAGAGTCCGAGGAGTCTTCCGGCCCCGGCGTCGTCGATATCCTTACCGATAAGGAGGGCGTAGCCGTACAGACGGCCGGCGTCCTGCTCGATCCGGTTCAGAATACCCTCGGCGCAGGTAAAAATATCCATACCCAGGGCCAGCGACGATTCCCGGAACAGCGCCCCGATAAAACGGCGCTCGATCTTCTCAATTCCCCCGGTGTTCCGTATCAGCTCCAGAATCTGCCCTTCCAGACTGTCCACGAGGCAATGATCCGTGCGGCGAAGCTGGGATCTGAAGCGAAGAAAAAACAAAAGCCGTATCATTTCACCACTACCCCCCGGTCAGTATATACCGCCGGCTTGTTATTCTAAAGATGGGTATGATAAATTTTCCCCAAGAGGCGAAAATTTATGACAACACGGCATTTCAAAGGCAGATCCCTCCTAACCTGGCTGGACTACCAGGCGGAGGAGATTCGGTATCTTCTGGATCTTTCACGGCGGGTAAAAGAGGAGGCGCGGAACGGGAACGTCGGGCGCCGCTTTACCGGTAAAACCCTTGCCCTGCTCTTTGAAAAGCGTTCCACGCGAACCCGCTGCGCCTTTGAAACCGCCTTTGGGGAGGAGGGGGGGCATCCGGTGTTCCTCTCCGGCCAGGATATTCATTTGGGGGTCAAAGAAGCCCTGGAAGATACCGCGCGGGTGCTGGGGCGCATGTTCAGCGCCATCCAGTTCCGGGGCTTTAAGCAGTCAACCGCGGAGACTCTGGCCGAATATTCGGGGGTGCCGGTTTACAACGGGCTTACCGATTCGTTCCACCCCACCCAGGCCCTGGCGGATATCCAGACCCTGGAGGAGAACTTTGGAAACGCCAAGGGGAAAAAACTCTGCTTTGTGGGGGACGGGCGGAACAACGTGGCCCGGTCCCTCCTGGTTATCTCCGCCAAACTGGGGGTCCATGTTACGGTAATATGCCCGCCGGAACTCAAGCCGGACCCGGCGCTTCTGGCCCTCTGCGAGCCCCTGGCCCGGGAATCGGGGGCGTGTATCCGGGTCAGCGCGGACCTGGGAGAGGTGGAGGGGGCCCACGCCCTCTACACCGACGTATGGGTCTCCATGGGGGAAGAGGGGCAAAAAGAAGAACGTACACGGCTCCTGGCGCCCTACCAGGTGAACCGGGCCCTGATGGACAGGACCGGCAGGGCCAACAGCATCTTTATGCACTGCCTCCCGGCGGTTAAGGGGGAGGAAGTAACGGCGGAACTGCTGGACGGCCCCCAAAGCCGGGCCTGGGACGAGGCGGAAAACCGCAAGCATACGGTAAAGGCCGTCATGCTCGCCACCCTGGGCCTCGCGTAACACTGGCCCCTCCGCCAGCTTGATGGTGGAGGAGTTCAACAGACCATTAGAAAACGCCGGCTGCCAACGCCTTGCGCCGGACATGACCCCCTAGTATACTTAGACTTTAAGTGAAGGTGTTTCCGTAACCCGGATGGGTGTGGGAACACCTTCGTCATGCGGGTAATTGGAGGATCGCCATGAAAAAACTCTTTGTTGTTCTCGCCGCCCTTGCCGCGACACAAGCCGCGTCTCTTTTCGCGCAGAACATCCCGGAAGACAAGGAGTCGGAATATTTTTACTACAACGTTCCGATAGAACGGATATATCCGTACCGGAGGGGGTACGTGATCAACTACCGGAAGGGGACCACCCAAATGGCCACCACCTACCTTCCAAGGGAATGGTTTTCCGATTCCGCCGGCAGGGGGGAGATTATCAACCTGAATCCCGGCCCCGCCTGGCCCTACCTTACGGTCTACTACCGGGACGGGGAGTTCAGCCATGTACGGCTCTACCTGCACCGGAGCAGGGCCCACGCGACGTGGGGGAATATTCCGGCCGGTGTAAACCTTGACGAACACTTTGACAACGTTGATGAAAATTACCGGCTTGAATTTTAGAACGCGCCGGGAAAGACGGGGCCGCGGACACCCGGTTTTATGATAAACCCCGTGCCGGTTCCGCCGGAACTTCTTGACTTTATCAAAACCGGCTCAAAATTCCTCATTGCCGGCCACAAAGAACCGGACGGGGACTGTATCGGCAGTTCCCTGGCCCTCCGTTCCGCCCTGAACCGCCTGGGGAAAGAGGCGATTCTCTGTTCCGCCGGTCCCTTCAAGCGGACCGAAATCAAGTCCTACGAACCGCTTTTTACAAGTTCACCGGGGGAAGCCGGGCGCCGGAACGCGCGGGCCATCATTGTGGATTGTTCTTCACCTGAACGCACCGGGGACCTTGAGACCCACATCAGGGACCTTCCCCTGGCGCTTATCGATCACCACTCCACCGGCGTCCGGCCCGGGGAGGGGACCGTGGTCTACCTTGATCCGCTGGCCCCCTCGGCGACATCCATGGTCCTGGCGCTGATCGAGGCCCTGGGCCTCAGCCTGACGGCGGAGGAAGCGGAGTACCTCCTGTTCGGCTTCTGCACCGACACGGGCTTCTTCCGCCACATCGACGCGGGAAACATGGAAGCCTTTGTCCGCGCCGGCCGGATGGTGGGCGCCGGGGCAAGTCCCAAGAAGATCTTTGGCGCGATCAACGGGGGAAAGAGTTTCAACTCCCGAATCCTCCTGGGCATCCAGCTTTCCCGGGCGGAGGAGCACTTTGACGGCAGACTCATCTACACCAGCGAGGAATACGAAGAAACCAGGCGCTTCGGTCTGGAGGGCCGGGATTCCGACAGCCTCTACCAACTGCTCCTCTCCGTAACGCGCGTGGAGGCCATTGCCGTAATCCGCCAGGAGACGCCGGAACGGTGTACCGTGGGACTGCGTTCCAGAGATTGGGTGGATGTGGCGGCCGTGGCCGCGGATTTCGGCGGCGGCGGCCATAAAAACGCCGCGGGTTTTGCCGCCCCGGCGCTTATCGCGGACCTTAAACCCAGGGTCCTCTCCCGCTTTGAACGGATCTTTACCCCACAACCGGATAGGACTATTTAACCACAACACGAACAACAGCGCCAAAACCTCCGGCCCGTAGCCCCGTCCCTAAAAGCCGAATTCAGAATAATTTTTCAAAAAAATATTACGTTTGTCATTTTTTTCAATGCAAAATCGCGTTTTCACCCCACTAATCCGATATCGAGGAATGAAGGAGTGTACCCATGGAAAATCTTGGCAACCTTGACACGCTGTACCAGAACTACCTGGACGGGATCATTGAAAAACGGGAATTGGAGGGGAAAATGTTCAGCGCCATCCTGGAGAACGCCCGGAATCACCGCTGGTTTGACGGCAGCGAAGGGGAGAGCGTCGATTATCTATGCTGGATTTACCCCCGGCTCAGCAAGGCGATCCGGCACTTCAAAGGCAGCGGGGCGGCCTTTTCTACCTACGTCGGGGCCCTTATCCGCTACTCCATGAAGGAGTACAAAGCCAACCAGATGGACCATTACATCACCGAATACGCCGCCTGGACCACCCACAACATGGATATCGAGGTCCGCAGCCCGGAATCAAGCTATCCGGGAACAGAGGAGGCTGAGGAACAGCCCCTGTGGACGGTCCCCCATAACCTGTTCAAGGCCCGGCAGATCCTGCTGCTCATCCTGAAGTCCTATTACTTTATTTCCGAAGATTTCATCGAGCGCATTGCCCCCTACACGGGGATAAAAGTGGAAACACTAAAGCTGATGATAGAAAAACTGCACACATACCGCGGCCGCAAGGAGGAGGAGATACGCACGCTTCAGGAACGGATAGCGACCCAGTTCTACCGCTGCATCGCCTGGGAAAAACGTCTTAAAATACTGCAGCCGGAAAGCGGCCGGTACGCGGTGGTAAAAACCCAGATGGAACGGGCCCGCAAGCGGCTTGCCGGGATGCGCGGGCGTCTTTCAAAATTAAAACTGGACGCCACCCACCGGCAGATTGCGGAGGTAACGGGCATCTCGATGGGCACCGTATCGTCCAGCCTTTCGGCCCTTCGGGCCCAATGGGGGCTGGACAACCAGGGACGGCTCGTACAAAAACTGAAGAAGTCCGGCGCGCCGGCCGTCCGGAGGCACCGGGACCATTAGCTAACCATAGGGGGATTTCAGATAAACTCGCAGTTTTGATAACACCTCGTCAATGTCCAGGGGTTTACCCACATGGTCGTTCATCCCCGCATCCAGGCACTTTTCAACGTCTTCCCGGAACACGTTGGCGGTCATGGCGATGATCGGTATTCCCCTTGAGAGCGCCGGCGCGGCGGCCATGTTCTTCCGCCTCTCCTTTTCAAACGCGCGGATACGGCGGGTCGCCTCGTAACCGTCCATCTCCGGCATCTGAACATCCATGAAGATCATGTCGTAGGCGTCGGGGGAGGCGGTGAACAGCCTGACCGCCTCCACACCGTTTGCCGCGCAGTCAATGCGCACCGCCGTGGGTTCAAGCAGGGCCTCAACAATCTCCCGGTTTATCTCCACATCCTCCGCAAGAAGTATCCTGTGCCCCTCAAAAACATCGACAGCCGGAGCTTCGGGATCGGCGGCGGCGATAAGGTTTTCCGCCCCCAGGCAGCGGTTTATGCAGTCGGCAATGGCGGAGGGAAACAGGGGCTTGGGCAAAAACCTGTCGACACCGGCGCCGCGGGCCTCGTGCTTAATGTCGTCCATTTCCCCCGCGGAGATCATGATCACCACCGGGCGGGTGGGGGTGTTGGGATCCTCGTGGACCAGTTTCTTGATCCGGCGGGCCGTCTCAATGCCGTCCATCCCCTTCATCTTCCAGTCAACAAAATAAATATCGTAGCGGCTGTTTTTTTCGATCATGGCCAGGGCTTCCTCGCCGCCGGAAACGGTATCGCAGTTAAAGCCCAGCCGGAAGGACAGTTCGTTAAAATACTCGCGGATATAGAAATCGTCATCCACGCAGAGAACTTTTACGTTTGCCCAGCTTACGCCCTTCTGTACCACGCCGTCCTGTTTTCCGTTGTCCTCCCCGGCCCTGAACGTAAAACTAAAGGTGGAACCGTTGTCCGGTTCGGACTCCACCGTAATGGTCCCCCCCATCATGTCCACAATCCGCTTGGAAATTGCCAGTCCAAGCCCCGTGCCGCCAAAGCGCCGGGAAGTGTTGTTATCGGCCTGCTCAAAGGAATTGAAGAGCCGCGCCTGCTGTTCCCGGCTTATCCCTATCCCCGTGTCGATAACCTCGATTCGGATGGTACAGAAGCCCCCCTCTTTTTCCAGCAGCCGGGCGTTAAGGCGGACAGAACCCTGTTCCGGGGTAAATTTTACCGCGTTGCTCAGCAGGTTGGTAATAACCTGGGCAAGCCGCTGATCGTCGCCGATTATGAAGGGGGGAATGCGCGAGTCGATGAAGACGGAAAAGGTCTGCTGTTTTTCGGCGGCCCGGATGTTGATAACGTCCACCACCCGCTGCAGCATGTTTTCAAAGTTGAAGCTGATATGCGACAGTTCAAGTTTGTTGGCCTCGATCTTCGACATGTCAAGCACATCGTTGATGATCCGCAGCAGGTGCGCGGAGGCGTCCCCTATTTTTTCAAGACATTCGTTCTTCCGGTTTATATCGTCGGAGGATTTGGCGATGCTGGTCATGCCGATAATGGCGTTCATGGGAGTGCGGATCTCGTGACTCATGTTGGAAAGGAATTCGCTCTTTGCCCGCGCTCCGGACAGGGCCTCCTCCCGGGCCGTAACCAGACTCTGCATGACATCGTTCCGCACCATGGCGTTTACCAGAAGCAGGCTGCCGGAACGGAGTATTCCCTCCTCGTCCGCGGGAAACACCCTTTCCCGGTGGCAGTCGTCAAAACTGACAAACCCCCAAAAGCCGCGCTGCAAAAAAACCGGGATGACCAGGAAGGATACGATGTGGTAGTTGTGGAACTGCTTTTGTTCCTGTTCCGGCAGGGACGCGATGGGACCGTTTATGCAGCGGCCGGAGGAAAGGGTCTGCTCCCAGCGCGGAAGCCCGTCCCGGTAGGAAAATTCCTCGCGCTCGTCCTTCCAGGCAAATCCCGTATCCGCCGACCAGGAATACAGCCGGTGGTAGTAGAGGGTCCCCCCCTTTACGTTGTTTTTCCACAGGTTTATCCGGTCCACTTCCAGATTACGGGCCAGCATCTCCATGCTTCTGTTCATCAGACTTTCAAATTCCTCCGTGTCGGAGGAAAGCAGCAGAGTCGCGCTGTTGTTTATGACCCACAGCAGCTTGTCCTGCCGGGCAAGCCGCTCCCCCGCCGCATCGACCTTTTTCTTTTCCAGCAGGTAGAGCCGCTCCTGGAACAGGATAACTACGCCGATAAAAAAACCCGACACAAGAAAGGCCAGAATGTTATCCATCGTTTGGTAGGAACGGCTTACGTCCCGTATCACCCGGGGAAAATAATACTCTGTAGCGTAACAGGCGATAACCAGAACAACGTGGGTACCGAGAAAAATGACAAGGGCCTTTCCATCCAGCAGGAGAAAAATAATTACAACGGACAACACAAAAAAAGCCGTCATGCCGCTGTCCATGCCGCCCAGGAAGATAAAGGCCATCGGAAACAGGATATCGCAGAGCATAAAAAGGGTTATCCAGGCCCCCTGAACATACCAGCGGAAGCGGTTGCAGACAAACATCAGGAACGCGATTGAAAAAATAATGCCGCTCATGACGAGGATCATAACGCCCTCAGAACGCATAAAAATACGGGATACCGTCGTCACCAGCGCGGCAAGCATACCCACCAGGCAGATCATGTTTATCATCCGGGCGTCCAGGGAAAGCGCCTCGGAAAACATGTACTTTTCAATAAACGTCTTTATCTTCTTCATGTCTTTCTTCAAATGTAACCTAAAACGGGCCTACGGGATAGACAGATGTTCCTGATTTGGCGCCTAAAACCCGCAACCTCTGGGGACAACGGGATGTCTTATGCGGTATGAGTTATGTGGAAAAGGGCCGCAAGATCCCCGCCCCCCTCCCCTTCCAGACCCCGGGGGAAGAAATTGCCAACGCGCTGACCCACGGCATCGGGGCGGGGCTTGCCATAGCCGGCATGGTACTGCTTATCCCGCGGGCCGCGCAAACGGGGGTTCCGGGCCCCGGCGCGACGGTCAGGGTCGTCTCCGCGGCGATCTACACCTCCTCGATGATCGCCATGTTCCTCGCGTCCACCCTGTACCACGCCTTTCAGCATGACGGGGCAAAGCGGGTATTCCGCGTCCTGGATCACGGGGCCATCTACCTTTTGATCGCGGGAACCTACACGCCCTACAGCCTTATCTGCCTGGGGGGGACCCTGGGCTGGGTTTACGCCGGGCTTGAATGGGGACTGGCGGCGGCGGGAATAAGCCTCTACGCCACGGGTTTCAAGTTCATCAAAAAGATCGAACTGGCAATCTACATCGTCATGGGCTGGTCCATCGCGGCCGTATCGGCGCGGCTGGTCCGCTCCACCTCTCCGGGCGCCCTGGTATTCCTTGCCGCCGGCGGTCTGGCCTACACGCTGGGAACGATCTGGTACAGCCGCCACCACCGCCGGCTTTCCCACGTTGTCTGGCACATTTTTGTCCTGGCCGGGGCAATCCTCCACTGGTTTTCCGTGTGGCTGGTACTCTCAGCCTGACCAATCAGAACAGGCGCTCGTAGGGGGGAAGGTCATAGACGCTTTCCTCAAGAAATTCCCCCAGGGGGCGCTGTTCATCCAGAAGCAGATCGTCCACAAGCCACGCGCCGTTTCCGGCGGTCCCCGCGGCGGAATCGGCCTCCGGCGGCGGTTCAAAACGGATGTACAGTTCCCCGGCTATTCCCCGTTCCCGTCCCATAAACCGGACCAAAAAGGAGTAGGACCCGTCGGCCTCCTCCCGTCCCTCCCCAACGCGGTACTTGCGGGGTTCCGCCACGGCAACGGCGGAAAACAACTCGTTCCGGCTCGCGGCGCTAAAACGGGAAAAAACGGCGGCGTTCCTGTTCCCCGCCACCAGGGCGGCAAGGGCCTGGCCGGCGGCAAGCCGGGCCCCGTCGCTCACGTTCCCCCGCGCCAGGCTGCCGATGATCAGGTCCTGGGGATACCGGGGACTCTCTCCCCGCTGCGGCCGCCACAGGACTTCGGGGATCGAATCGGGAACGGACCCCGGACTTCCATCCTGGGCTCCCGAAACGGGCGCGGAAAACAACAACAGGCACAGCGCGGCTATCAAGGTCATCATGGGGCTCCCGGCCCTTGTACCGGGCCTTACACCATCATTATAGACACAGCACGCGCTCTATTTACAGATCGGGCGGGGCGGGATAGTATCTGCCATGACCGTCCGTTCCTGCCTTCACGAAGGTTTTACCGAACCCCTGCGGGACACACTGTGGGGGCATATCTACCTTACCCCGGCCCTTGCCGCCCTTACCGGTTCCGTCCCCTTTATGCGGCTCTACCGTATCTTCCAGTTGGGACCCGTGTACCGCGTGTATCCGGGGGCCACCCATACCAGGGCCGGCCACTCCATCGGCGTGTACCACCTGGGCCGCCGGCTGCTTCAAAACCTTGTGGAACGGGGGGCGGAGGATTGGCTGAGTCCCTGCGGCGTCCGGTCCTTTCTCTGCGCCTGCCTGCTGCACGATCTGGGCCACTTCCCCTATGCCCACTCCCTGAAAGAACTGCCCCTTAGATCCCACGAATCCCTGACGGGGACCCTTATCCTGACCGAACCCGTCAAATCCCTGGTGGGGCACTGCGGGGCGGACCCCTTTCTTAGCGCCGCCATTGTGGACGGAACCCTGCCCGGCGGGACCGGCGGGGAAGCGGTTTTTTACCGGAAACTCCTCTCCGGCGTCCTGGACCCGGACAAACTGGACTACCTGAACCGGGACGCCCGGTACTGCGGGGTTCCCTACGGGGCCCAGGACGTGGATTTTATCCTTTCCCGGCTCTACCCCCACCCGGAACGGGGGGTAGACATTGACAGCCGGGGTATTCCCAGCGTGGAATCGGTCCTGTTCTCCAAATATTTGATGTACCGGACCGTTTACTGGCACCATTCGGTCCGCTCCGCCACGTCGATGATCAAAAAAGCCCTTATCGACGCCCTGAAACAGGGGCGGATCCGGGCCGGGGAACTCTACAACCTTGACGACCAGGGCCTTTTCGACCTGATGGAACGGCGTTCCGCCCTCCCCCTGGCGGCCCAGGTAAAAGAGGGGCCCCTGTTCAGCATGGCGGCGGAATTTCCCCTTGACAGGCGCCTTCACCGGTCTCTGCTGGACATTGAGAACCGGGCCGGCCATGAAGAGGCCCTGGCCGCGGAACTGTCCGCCAAACTGAACCGGAACATCCCCGCCGGGGATATCGTTATCGATGTACCGGAACCCTTTTCCCTGGACACCGCGCTCTACGTGCGGAACGAGGAACGCTGTTTTTCCCGGAGTTCCAGCGCCCTTAACGGCGAGGCCGCCCAATCGTTTGTTAAATCCCTCTATGTGATGAGGGTTTTTGTCCATCCCCGGCACGGGGAGAGCATAAAAAATCGCAAAGATGTATTGCAATTGGGCGGAAAATGGATAGAGTAATGAATATGGGCGGTCTGGCGCCTTATGGCGCGGGACCCCACGGCAGGAGGTTGCCCCAATATGGAATTACACAACACAGCGGAAGACCTGGTACTGGCCCAGATTGGTGAAATCCTCACAACTATCGAGAAAAGTGATAACCCCGACAAGCTGTGTACCTGCAGCCAGTGCCGGATGGATACCGCCTGTTACGTGCTGAACCGGACAAACCCCCACTACATCGTCTCCAACCGGGGGGCGGCCCGCGTAGAGCGGGAAACCATTGAGCGGCAGCAGTTGGACGCCGACATTGTGGCCCTGATTTACGAGGGTATCCGCCGGGTCAACCACAATTTACGGCCCACCGCCGTCCACGGGGTCAGGCAGGCGGAAACGGACAAGCGGGACACCCCGATGTTCGATATTCCCGCCATTGTGGGACGGATTTTTAACGGCTCCAACTTCGCGCCGGTCGCGGGGATCAACGTAGAACTGTTCCGCAACGGCAAACTGGTACCCATGAAGGACAACAACTGGCAAAACCCCTATACGCTGGTTCCCAACACCGCGGGCACCTTTACCTTCTGGCCCAACCCCATACCCGCCGATGAAAGCAACCTGCACGAGGTCTTTGAATTCAACGTCAGGATTGAATCGGAGGAATTTGAAACCCTCAATCACTTTTTCAAGATACCCGTCATCAGCGACGCCCACACCGTGACTTCCTTTTCCCTGGCACACACGATCAAGCTGCCGGACCTCTACCTGTTCCCGCCCGGCAATGACGAAGAGTTACTGTAGCCTTAGTTTTATCGGAAGGGGGGGATTTGAACCCCCGACGATGAGTTCCCAAAACTCACGGCCTAACCACTAGCCCACCCTCCGCTGTTTTACCTTAGCGGCCCCCGCGAGCCAGAGTCAAGCCCAGGGCGCAGGGTAACAGCACTTACTTTTTTCTATGTCAAAATTCCCCTACAAGCAGCATAGTTTGAAGAAAAAATCCACCGCAAAGTCGCCAAAGTCGAAAAAGGAAGAGAAAAACGAGACGTTGTACCAAAACTTCTTCGACATTGCGGTTAGAATTTGCGGTTAGAATTCTTCTTCGTTGTTTCTTCCCTATTCGGGTCTTTTAGTCGTGACAGCCTACTAGTACGCAGTCATCATTCAACCTGTGAGTAGTTCAGTTTGATACGCCTGAACGTAACCCGCCCCCGCAGCGGTTCACGATAGGGAGTTAAGGTTAGGCGGGTATCACACCTAAAATCTCAGGTTGAATGGTGCCTGACTACACCACAAAGAGGGCAGAGTCGTGGAGGTCGTGGTTCAACCACACCGTTTAGTTAGTGCCTGTCCACAAAGTCGGTTACTTTGTGGACGCACTTTGCATTTGCTCCCGTTTTGTACCAAAACGGTGCGCAAAATGCCTGTTTTAAGGTAGTGTCTGTCCATAATGTGTCTACATTATGGACAGACACTACCTAAAAACGCTCCCGTTTGTCCAGGGTCAGCGCCGCCCTGGCATAGATCTTTACCGCGTCAAAAATATTTTGTATGGGCAGGGCTTCGTTTGCCTGGTGGGCTCCGCCATAGGCGCCTTCTTTGGGGAATTTGACGTTTGACTGGCCCGCTCCAAAAGCCACGCCTTTTGGGAGTTTCCTGGCATACGTGCCGCCGCCCATGAGGTATGGTTTGCCTCCGCAGCCCGGAAAGGCCCCTGAAATAGCGCAAAGTTCTGTTATCACAGGATCCTCGGCGGGAATATATGAAGGCGGACTATCATGTACGTTTTTCAACAAAGCGCCATAAAAGGCGGCTTTTTCCTTAAGCCGTTTTATGAG
>JAIRND010000254.1 GCA_031258225.1 Treponema sp.
GGGGGATGTAACAAACTGTATAACCGTGAAAACGATTGTTCGGATTGCGCGGTTAAACGGCGTGGTTTCCGCCCCGATGGTTGGGGTGTTGATGGTTCTGGTTCTGGCCGGCTGTACAAGCAGGCCCAAGGTGACGGATGAGGGCGTTGCCGACCTGGATACCATTCAGGTGGGGATTATTGACGCGGAGTTCTCCCGCCCCCTTTCTTCCGCGGTGGACCGAAGGGACATCACCGTATTTTTTAACCCGCGGGATAACAATGTGTACCTGGAGTTCCGCCACCAGGGTATGACGTTCAGACAGTACTGGAATTCCGCGAACCGGGCCGGCTTCCGGGAGGCTCTGGAGAAGTACAAGGTTGACTACGAGGCCCGCAACCTGGTTGACAAGCCAAACCGTACCCAGCGGATCTACGGCAGTCTTCGCGGCATGATCCGGTGGGGTTTCGCGCCCCAGATTGGGGGCTTCGGCCTGGCCCTGGGTTCCCAGGGGTATCCCGCCTATGACCTTGGCTATGCCTTCAAACGGGACAGTTCCCGTGGGGAAACACCGTACTTTACCGTGTTCCAGTCCCAGTGCGCGGATGTTCTGGCGAGTTCCGAGCCCGGCCAGTCCCTCTACCTCTACATCCACTACACCCGCGCCCAGGCCGATGAGTTGGTCCGCCTCTTTGATCAGAACTACCTTCTTTCACTTATCGAGGCCCGCCGCGTGAGCGAGCCGGACGCGGACAGCTATTAGGGAAGGCGGGTCGTGGAGTTAGCTGTTCGCGCCCTTGCCCTTGGGTACAACGGGTTCGCGGTTGTCGACGGCCTTGATTTTGACATTCCACGGGGCGGCTACCTGTGCGTTGTTGGGGAGAACGGATCGGGCAAAAGTACCCTGATCAAGGGGATTTTGGGCCTTATCTCCCCCATGTCGGGGCATATAAGGCTGGGAGAGGGGATTGGCCGCGGCGGAATTGGGTACCTTTCCCAGGAAATGGCGGTAAAAAAGGACTTTCCCGCCGGCGTAAGTGAAATTGTGTTGTCCGGCAACCTGGGACGCGCGGGCCTGCGGCCCTTCTACTCCCGGACGGAACGGACAGAGGCGGAGGAGAACATGCGGCGTCTGGGAATTTGGGAGCTGCGGGAACATTGTTTCAGGGAACTTTCCGGCGGCCAACAGAGGCGGGCGCTGCTGGCCCGCGCCCTGTGCGCGTCCCGCAGGCTGCTTGTTCTGGACGAGCCCGCCGCGGGGCTTGATCCGCTGGTTACTGTCGATGTGTACAGGCTCCTGGAACAGTTGAACCGGGAACTGGACCTTACCATCATCATGGTGTCCCATGACATTGAGTCGGCGCTGAAATACGCCCGCGCGGTGCTTCACCTTAAAAAACCCGCGGGTAAAACCGTCAATACCCAATGTTTTTTTGGAACCGTCGATGAGTATATCAAATCCGATACGGGGAGGGAATTCCGTGTTCACCGTTCTTCCTGAAATGTTTTCGTACCCTTTTCTTGTCAGGGCCTTTGTGGTTGGTTTTCTTGTCTCAATCTGCGCCGCCCTGCTGGGGGTGAGTCTGGTACTGAAACGGTACTCGATGATCGGGGACGGCCTTTCCCACGTGGGCTTTGGGACCCTCGCGCTGGCTACCGCGCTGAACATGGCCCCCCTGACGGTCTCCATCCCCATTGTTATCGTCGCGGCGTTCCTGCTGCTGCGCCTGAGCGAGAACAGTAAAATCAAAGGGGACGCCGCCATCGCCATCATCTCCACCGGCTCTCTGGCGGTGGGCGTGGTGATCATCTCAATGACTACCGGGATGAACACCGATGTGTGCAACTACCTGTTCGGCAGCATCCTTGCCATGAGCAAAAATGATGTTTACCTGAGTATCGCCCTGTCGGTTGTCGTCCTTGTGTTGTTTGTCCTGTTTTACAACAAGCTGTTCGCCATAACCTTTGATGAAACGTTCGCCAGGGCGGCGGGGGTAAAGACGGGTGTCTACAACATGCTTATCGCTTTTCTTACGGCCATTACCATTGTGCTGGGTATGCGGATGATGGGCGCCATGCTTATCTCAAGCCTGATTGTTTTTCCCGCCCTTACGTCGATGCGCCTGTTTAAGAAATTTAGAAGCGTTACCATTTGTTCCGCCTGTGTTTCGGTCTGCTGTTTTTTTGCCGGGGTGGTTATTTCCTATGTTTACGCCACCCCCACGGGGGCAAGCGTGGTGATGCTGAACATTTTCGCGTTTCTGCTCTTTTGGATTATCGACATAGTGATACGGAAAACATGGCCCGTAAAGGTCCTGTCCCGTTCCGCCGCCGCTTCCCTGCTTCTTGTCATTCTGCTTTCCGGCTGCGGCAATTCCCGCATGCTGGTTGTCAAGAAAAACAAGGCCGGTTCCCTTTCGGTGGACCTGGGGCCCGTTGAAACCGTGGTAGAGGCCCCTGTTCTACACAAACTGGAAACAGCGGACCGGAATCTTGACAGTCCGGTTATCGAAATAAAAGAGAAGATGTTTATAGCCCAGACCAACGATGTCTACCTTAACGTCGAGGATTACCTGGGAAAAACTCTGAAGCTGCAGGGGATTTTCAAGAAGGAACGCTACGAGGGGATCGACGCCGAATACTGCTTTGTGCTTCGCTACGGCCCCGGCTGCTGCGGGACCGACGGCAACGCCGGATTCGAGGTAGCCTGGAGCCCCCCTGATCAAGGTCCTGACCAGGGTCCTGACCAGGACCCTGACCAAGCCACGCTGGAAAAGCCCTACCCCATGGTGGACGACTGGGTAGAGGCGGTTGGGGTGTTGGGCTACTACGAAGAAGACGGGTATCCCTATTTGTACCTGGCCCTTTCATCGCTCACGGTGCTGGACGAGCGGGGCGCCGAATACGTAACCCAGTAACCGCAGGCCCCATTCAACCCGCGGACAGTTCAGATTGATACGCGCCCTAACCGCGATCTTCCCTACCGTATCCTCCGGCGGGGGCGGTAGAGGGTTACGTTCAGGGCGTATCAAACTGAACTACTCACAGTTTGAATGATGACTGCGTACTAGTACGCAGTCATGATTGTAGTTGTGGTTTTTTTTGGTGCTTCCAATGCTCCTGAAACCCCACAACCCTGCCCTCCTTGTGGTGTAGTCAGACACCATTCAACCTGGGTTTTAGGTTTGATACCCGCCTAACTTTAACCCCTATCGTGAACCGCTGCGGGGGCGGGGATAGCCCGGCGGGAAAACATTTGGAATTCCCCGCCGCAGCGTATTGAAAATAGCGCAGGCGGATTCTACAAGCGGTTTCCCGCCGGGCTATCCCCGCCCCTGCCG
>JAIRND010000017.1 GCA_031258225.1 Treponema sp.
TTTTGTTAGCGGGGGCTTTTTTCTTGATCGTTGTATCAGGCCACGATGGTGGTTATCGTGGGTATAAGGGCCGGTTGAACAAACAACGTAAGCTGATCTGGGGAGCGGCAGGCCGCGGCGGCCACTTGACCGAAGCCGTGCGCCATAAAACCGGGCTAAGACCCGGTTATATGGCGCAAGGCGAGCGTGGCCGTTGCCGGCCTGCCGCTCCCCGGCGGGTTGCTGTTGGAGGAAATCAACAGATCGTTATATCTAAGTAAACGCGCATGGTGCCAGGCACCATGACTCAGAAAAACCGCGTCAGGAATGTGGAGAGGACGGGAACGTAGGTTACCAGCATAACCACAACGAACTGGATAATTAAAAACGGGAAGACGTGGCGGCAAATATCCACGAACGGTTTTTTGAAACGGTACGAGGCGAGGAACAGGTTGAGCCCCACCGGGGGGGTCAAAAAGCCCAATTCAAGATTGAGGATAAAGATGACGCCCAGGTGTACGGGGTCGATGCCGTAGGAGGCCCCCAGCGGAACGATGAGGGGAAGAACGATGAGGATGGCGGAAAAAATATCCATCAGGCAGCCCACCACAAGAAGCGCCAGGTTGAGGAGCAGCAGGAACAGATACTTCGATTCGGTGGTCCGGTGCATCCAGTCCGCCAGTTTCATGGGAATATTGGTGTCCACGATGTAGTAGGACAGGGACTGGGAAAGGGCCAGGATCGCCAGCACCCCCCCGATAATGGGCGCCGCCTTGAGAAAGACCTGGGGGACGGCCTTAAGCGGGATGTCCCGGTGGATCAGGACTTCCACGACAAAAATGTAGATCAGCGCGGCGGCTCCAAGTTCCACCAGCGAAAGAATACCGGTAAAGTAACCGGCCACCAAGAGGAAGGGGAGCAGTATTTCCAGAATTGAACCCTTTAGGGATTCCGCCACACCGGAAAACTTAAACCGCTCCACGGGGATGCCGGAACGTACCGAAATGGCAATACCGAAGACCATAACCGCCGCGACCAGGATGACGCCGGGAATAAAACCCCCGGCCAGCATGTGGAACACGTCGGTCTGCGTCATGGCCCCCACCAGGATCAGGGGGAGGCTGGGGGGAAAGAGAAGCCCGATGCTTCCCACACTGGTCAGGAGGCCGATGGAGAATTTTTCCGGGTACTTTACGTGATCCGATAGGATGGAGTAGAGGATGCCCCCCAGGGCCAGGATCGTTACCCCGGAAGCGCCGGTAAACGAGGTAAAAAAGGCGCAGATGAGTACCGTGGCGATGATCATGCCCCCGGGAATCCATGAAAAAAGGCCGCGGAACGTTGTTACCAGCCGTTCCCCCGCCCTGCTTTCCGAAAGGAAAAAACCTACCAGCGTAAAGAGGGGAATGGGGATGATGTTGTCGTTGGTCAGGGCGGCGTAAATATCCGTGGGTACCACGTCAACGGGTATGGACGCGGATTCCAGGAACAGTAACACCATGCCCCCCATCACCACAAAGAGGGGAAGCCCCGCCAGGGCGCAGACCACAAGGAAGACCAGGGCGGGCATCTTTATGAACAGGACCAGGGAGTGCAGGGAGTCCTGAAAAACCCGGGCCCAGGCGGGAATGTCGTATTCCCAGATGAATTTGGCGATGGAGGGAAAACTTACCACCACCCCCAGGACGATGACCAGAACGGAAAGCAAGCGGCCGGGACCTTCCAGGCGCGCGCGCCGGGCAAAACGAAAGGCGATAACCAGGTAGCCCGCGGGGATGATAAGCGCGAAAACCCGGTCGGGGATAAAGGCCACCGGTTCCCCCGTAAGGCCGATTTTGAGAAACGCGGGACCGCAGCAGGCGATGATGGTAACAATAAAGGCCGCCAGCAGGTTGGTACACCCGTGGATGTACCGTTTTAGCGGTTCGCGGGAAACAAACTGGAGCAGCGTGATGGAGAGGTGTTCTTCGGTCCGGGTGGTAATCATCCCGGCCAGCATCCCCCCCGTTAACAGCAGGTGCGTCAACAGCCCCGACGAGTGGGGAACACCGCTGGAAAAGAAGATACGGGCCACCGCCTCCGCCGCGGAAAGCAGGGCCATCAGGATAAACGAGACAAAACAGGCCCAGTCTTCGATACGGATGTTATGCCGCTTGACAGTTTCCGCGGAACCAGGTAGTTCGGTTACGGATGTCAATGGGAACTCCGGTATCGCCGCAGTATTTCCTCAACCCGCGTGTACATCTCCTTGTTAAAGACATCTCTGTCCAGCAGGGCGGGGATCCGGGAACTTATGTCGTCCAGCCAGATCTGTTCCATCTGGGGGCTGACCGTGTTGTAGATAAGCCCGTCCGCTTTCATGGCCTCGATAGCCTCCGCCTCCCGCCGCTGGAAGGAAGCCTCAAACTCAATACCGGCCTCGCGGACAATATCGTGAAGCCGTTCCCGGTACCGTTCGGGAATACGTTCCCAGCCCTGCCTGTTCATCAGGACGCCGCCCATAAAGGGGGCCAGCCTGATGGAACTGAGGTTTCTGGCCTGCTTGTACAGGAACGAGGCCTGTACCGCGATGGGGCTTTGGTAAAACGCGTCGATGCGGCCGGAAGCAAGAAAGGCCGGTGTATCGGTCAGGGGGGCCCCGACCATTTGAAAGCCCAGGGCCTTGAACGCGTCGTTGAGTTTGTTATTCCCCGGATTGGTACCCACTTTAAGTTTGCGCAGATCGTCGGGGCTGAACACCGGTGAACGGGAAAAGATCATCACCCAGCCCCCCTTTACCCAGGCCAGGGCCTTGAATCCCTTTTCCTCGATCTTCGTGTCCAGAAAGGACATACTTCCCGCAGTACCGCGTCAAATTCGTCGTTGTCCCTGATAAAAAACGGAATGGAAAGGGCCATAATCTCCGGGGCAATCGAATAAAAGGCCTGGGAAGTAAAAACCGCCGCCTGAAAGCGGTTCTGCCTGAGCCACTGCAGGTACTGTTCTTCCGAACCGGGCCGCTGGTGGGTGATGTTAAGCGTTACCTCCCCGTTGGTTACCTCGTACCATTCGGCGGCGATCTGGTCCAGAATACGCCCCCAGTCCGAGTTACGGGGCAGGGGGGAGGCCAACTGGATCTCCAGCGCGTTTACGGTCCCCGCGAGGGCCAACAGGAACATTACTCCCAGTATTGTTGACACCCGGGGCCGTTGTACCGCCCCGCGCGGGTTAGAAATCATCGATGCCATCATAATATTCGTTATCATAATATTCGCTCCCGTCGTATTCAATTGTTTCATATGCCTCCGTGTCCAGTTCGCCATCCTCGTTGAGGAAGAAGTAATCCCCCGCCTTTCCCAGCAGGGTCCGCGCCTTTTGCTGGGAAATGATGTTCACCAGCCGGTTCGGCCTGTCCGCGTCCACGTCGATGTCCAGGGCCTTTCGCAGACAGAAGCGGAAGGCGTCGTAATCCTGGGCCGGAATCGCCACGGCCTGGGCGTAGGAAACGTAAGGTCCCGCCAGCTTACCGCCGGATTTTTCCAGGGCCCGTTCAAAGTGAAGGGGCACGCGCTCCGGGGCCCCGCCCATGGCGGGGGGGAGGGAGGCGTAGGCCAAAACATAAAAGTCGTCCAGGGCGCCCGAATTAAAGTCCGGGTCCAGTTCGTAGGCCCTGGCTGCGTAGGCCATGCACTCCGGCACGCGCAGGCTCAAGGTGTAATCGAAGGGGTCAAGGGAAAAGGCCGAAAGGGTACCGCCGGCGATCCAGTAGAGCAGCGGAACATCGTCTTTTTTCATTTTCGCCAGGATGGGGGCAAGGGTTCCCCCCTCAACGGAGGCCGCGCCCAGGCCGGGGTACTTGCGCTCCAGCCCGTTCCGCAGAATCTCAACCCCCCGCAGGTAGAGCCTTTTGGCCCGCTCCTGGGCCGCCCGCCGTTCCTCGTAGCGGGGGGAGGGGAGGAATTCCACGGGCCCCTGCACAAAGGCGTTGGCGTACATCACAAAGAGGGAACCGGTGGTAAGGATAAGCCCCCCGTGATCCGGCGCCTCGGCCAGGAGGGCCTCGTACATCTTGATGGCAAAGGGCATGGCGTCCGCCACCAGGCGGGGATCGTCATCACCGGTAAAAACCTCCGAACCCCCGGGCCCGGTCAGGGCATCCGCCACCGCCCGGACAGCCATTCGGTTTATCGAGCAGCCGGAAGCGGCCAGAACAAACCCCGCGACAACACCGTAACACGTAACTCTAAGCAGCTTCATACTTACACTAAGTGTATTGGCCTGATCTTTTTTTGCAATAGCGCCGCCGCCACGAAATTTCACAGCAGCGTTTCCAGTTCTTCCACCAACTGGCAAAAGACCTTACAGGCCGCCTCCACGGGGGCCGGACCGGACATGGATACTCCGGCCAGGGCCAGGGATTCGATGGGATAACGGGAACCGCCGGATTTGAGGAAGGAGAAGTAATCCTCCCGTTCCCGGCTGCCCCCGCCCAGTACCCGTTCGGCCAGGGCCAGGGCTGCGGAGATACCGGTGGAGTACTTGTACACGTAGAAGGCCCGGTAGAAGTGGGGGATTCTAAGGCCCTCCAGGTCGCTCGCGGGCTCTAACACCATAGCGGGGCCAAAGTACTTTTCCAGCAGTTTCCGGTACTCGCCGCGCAGCGCCTCCACCGTAAGGGGGGTACCCCCTTCCTCCAGGTCGTGGGTTATCTTTTCAAATTCGGCGAACATGGTCTGCCGGTACAGGGTCGCCAGGATATCGTCGGCCCGTTTGTTCACCAGGTAACGTTTAAGATCGCGGGAATCCGCGGTTTTGATCAGATGGTTGAACAGCAGTTCCTCGTTAAAGGTACTGGCTACCTCCGCCTCGAAGATGGTGTAGCTGTAGTGCATAAAGGGGTTGGACCGGGCGGAGTACCATGAGTGCATGGAGTGGCCCCCCTCGTGGGCCAGGGTGAACACGTCCCGGATACTGTCGTTCTTGTAGTTCATCAGGATGTAGGGGGCCCCGGTATAACTTCCCGCGGAAAAGGCCCCGGAACGTTTGCCCTTGTTCTCGTAGCGGTCCGCCCAGCGGCCCAGAAGGCCCGCGCGCAGGGTCCCCACGTATTCATCCCCCAGCGGGGCCAGGGCCGCGGAGACCAGGTCCACCGCCTGCTCCCAACTGGTTTCTTTGACAGCCCTGGGAACGATGGGGGCATACACATCGTAGTGCCGCAGTTCCGTAAGGCCCAGGGCCTTCTTGCGCAGTTCATAGTACCGGTGCAGGGGACCCAGGTTGGCGCTTACCGTGGCGATAAGGTTGTCGTAGACCGCCTCATCCACCTTGTCGGGGAACAGGGCCGCCTGCCGCGCGGAGGAAAAGCCCCGGATTCGGGCGTGGATCACGTCGTTCTTAACGGAACCGGAGTAGAGACTCGCCAGACTTGTTTTGTGGGCCTCAAAACGGGCGTAGAACTGCTCATAGGCCCGGCGGCGGATCTCCCGGTCGGGATTCTCCATAAAAACCGCCCACGTGGATTGGGAAAGGGGCCGGGGCCCCTCCGGCGTGTCGATGGTTCCAAAGTCAAGGTCCACGTTGGTAAGGACCGAAAAAGTCTCCGACGCCACCCCTTCCCCCTCGGCGTGCAGGGCGATGATCCGCTCCTCGGCGTCGCTCAGGATATAGGGCCGGTAGCGGAGGAGTTTCCCAAGGTAGATCCGGTACTCCTCCAGCCGGGGGGATTGGAGAAAGGCATCCATGTCCTTTTCGGGGATGGCCTGTATCTCCGGAGCCTCCCACGATCCGGCGGCCTGGGCTTTGGCGGAGGCCATTATGAATTTGCCCGTCATCGCGCGCGCCGCGCCGTCCCCCTCGTCCTCGGTCTGCCGCAGATCGGCGTAGTAACCAAGCCGTTCTTCCAGGATTCGGAAGTCCCGGATAAAGTCCAGGTAGTCCGCCAGGCTTTCCGCGGATCCGCCCAGCGTGCCCCGGTAACCGGCGATCTTCCCGGTTTGCTGTTCGTAGTTCCCCAGCGCCGTGTTCCAGGCTTCGTCATTGGGAAATAGCGTTGAAAGGTCCCAGGTATTTTTGGGCTGCTGCTCCGCGCGGGAGGCTATGGTTGATGCTGTCATGCGATCAGCATAACCGCCGGTTCCCAACCATGACAAGTCATCGCGCGAAGCACGACAAACCGCTATCCTTCGTGTTTGCGCTCCTTCATGGACAGGAATATTACAACTCCCAGGAAGGCCAGCAGGAAGAGGCCAAGCAGAAAAACGGCGAACGAATTACCACCGGCGGGGGGCTGGGGCGTTTCGGCGGCAAGAAAATCCGGCATTACCGGCTCGCCAGCGGCGGTCTCCCCGCCCGCGATGATGATGATGACGCAGATCACAATCGAAAGCATAATCGCCCCCAACGCGCCGCGGGCGGCCAGTCGCAGAGCCTTGGACGAGCGCGTGGAAAGGGCAAAATACACAATTACCCCCAGCAGCAGTAGCGAAAGGGGAACGATGACAACCAGCATGGATGGATGTTACACGTTCCGCCGGGCCGGCGCAAGTGAAATATTGTTTTTTTCTTTCCCGTGTAGTATCTTGGGAAGAACATCAAACTGAGAGAGGTATATGATGGCTTACAAGATTTCCGACGCCTGCGTGAACTGCGGCGCCTGCGAGAGCGAGTGCGCGTCCAACGCGATTTCCGAGAAGGACGGCAAACGATGGATAGATCCCGACAAGTGCGTAGACTGCGGCGGCTGTACCGCGGCGTGCCCCGTGGAAGCTATCGCCCAGTAGTTTGGGCCGGGACCCGGTCGTGTTCACGCGGCGAACGGCATGTATGTAGAACGGACCGGTTGTAACAGGCGGGGCGCGGCCCTTGCCTGTTTTTTATTAGCCTTACTTGCCCCCGCCGGGGCGCAGGAACCTCCGGGCGGGGGCCGGTCTTCGCTCCCCCTTATTTCGCGTCTTGACGGCAGGGACCCCCTTTTTCTCCAGTACCAGGGGGATGTGGAGTATTCCCGGCGGCGGGTTTTTGGCAGGGGCGGCCTTCCGGAAGGGGAACTGGCCGGGGATCTGACCGTTTACCGCTACGTTCCCGGGGAAGGAGAGGACCTTTTCTCCATCGCCGCCCGTTGCAATATCCCCTACGCGGGACTGGCCACCATCAACCGGCTGGCCCACCCCGTGCTTTCCCCCTCCGCGGAACTGCTCCTTCCCTCCATGCCGGGGATCTTCGTTCCGGTGGAACCGGATTCCGGCATGGAACGGCTCCTGGCCGCCGCCCGCGCCTCCCGCGGCGGGGTTGATCTTGGGCTGGCCGGGGGCCGTTTCCGCTTTTTCCCCGGCGACGATTACAGTCCCACGGAACGGATTTTTTTCCTGAACCGGGGCTTCCGTTTTCCCCTGCGCGATTTTACGATTACCAGCGGCTTTGGACCCCGGACAAATCCGGTAACCGGGCTTTTCCGTGTCCACGAGGGGCTGGATCTGGCCGCGCCCATGGGGACCGACGTTTTCGCCGCGGAGGCGGGCGTCGTAACCGAGACCGGTTCGGACCCGGTCTACGGGAACTACATCGTCATCAAACATGAGGATGACTGGGCAAGCCTCTACGGTCATCTTTCCCGAATCGACGTGGTCTTGCGCCAGGAACTGCGATCCGGTACTGTTATAGGAAAAGTCGGCTCCACGGGCCAGTCTACCGGTCCCCATCTTCACTTTGAGTTGAGAAAGAGCGGAAAAGCCCAGGACCCGGGAAAATATCTATTTCGAACGGCCGAGTAACAGGTGGAAGGTTAAGGTGAAAACCGGAGGTAGGAACTTCTTGCTGGTTGTGGGGTTTATCGCCGGCGCTTTATTGAGCCACGCCGAGGAACCGCGGGCCGAAGTTCTTGGGATGGTACCCCTGGAGATTGCCCGGGGCGTCCAATCCCGCGTATCCATTCCCCATAACGGCGCGGCGCTTGTCTCCGCGGGGGAGGATTGGCGGTTTTTCCGGGGTCTTGAACTGGAATGTGCCGCCCCCGCCGAATGGCTTTCCTACCCGGATAGCCTTGCCCTTTCGGTCGATACGGACCTGGCCGGCACGGACGGCCGCCGTTTTTTTTACGAAGTCCTGCCGGGAAAGCTGCGGACCGTTTACCGCATACCCCTGCGGGAGGCCCACGGCATGGAAAGCACCCCCTATGCCCGGGTACTTCCCGGTTACGTTCCCCCGGCCTCCTTTCCCATCCTGATTCGGCTTGTCCCCCTGAACGGGACCGGGAACGAACTGGAGAAGATGAACTTTGAGATTTCCATCAGGCCCATTCTGGGGGACGAGGGGGCGGTACGGATCGGTTTCCGGTATCCCGAGCACCTTCCGGACAGGCCCTTTAGCGTCCTTATCGACGACAGGGCGGTTGAAACGCCTGTAGACCTCCTTCTTAAAGCGGGGGAACACCGGCTCCTCGTCCTTTCCGATGATTACCGGAACGAGAACCGGCTTTTCCTTGTGGAACGGGGCCGGGTGCTGGACCTGGACATCGCCCTGGAGGACCCTACCCCCCTGCTGTTCTTCGAGGCCCCGGAACAGGCGGTCATCTTTCTTGACAACCGGGCGCTGGAGGGGACGCGGGGGCCTGTTCCGGTGGAACCGGGCTTCCACGAGGTTCGTTTTCAGGTAAGCGACTACAGTATCGCCAAAACCATACAGGTTCAGAGGGGTAAGACCTACCGCGTAGCCATAACCGTGGATGTGGATGTGGCGGAATCGGAATAGGCGAAAAATAATCTAAAATTTTCCGGTTCCCGTCTATTAAGGTTCCGGTTGTTGTTTCCGATATTAAAAATGTCGGACCTATAGTTCCCCTCCCAAATCACTATATCTCCGATATGCCTCAAGGGCATGCCGGCCGTGTTTCACGGCCGGCTTTTTTTTGCTTATCCCACCCCTTCTCCCAGACAGGGCATCGCCGGCATGGCAAGGGTCCGTTGAACAAAACGGAGTAAACTGGCGGTTACTCACGATAAACGCATAGGAATTGAAGCGGATATCCCAGCTTACAGAATACAATACCGTAAGCTATACCCCCGGATTGGGCCAGGCCCCGGGGAAAACATTTGGAATTCCCCGCCGGAGCGTATCGGAGGCATTGACGCTAAGGCGTCAAGCCTTTCGATAGCGCAGGCGGATTCTACAAGCGTTTTTCCGGAGCCTGGCCCAATCCGGAAGGAATAGAGTACGTTTTGGGGTATTCTGTAAGCTGGGGATGTGCCTATAAAATTCCTATGCGTTTATCTTGACTGCTTGACAAAAAAAATCCCCCCCCGTAGGCTTAAATCTATGGGTGTGGGGGGCAAAACTTCGATCTTTTCCGTTATCCTGATCCGTTTTTTTGCGGTCCTGACGGTCCTTGCCGCCGTGGTGATCGGCATCGGCCTGGGCTTGTCTCTGGCTGAAACCACCAATGTCATGAATCTGGAAAATTTTCAGGAATTCAACCCGGCCCTGCCTACCAAAATTCTGGACATAAACGGAACCCTGATTACCGAATTTGCCGCGGATGAAAAACGGGAACTCGTTTCCCTAAACGAACTGCCCCGGCACCTCATCTACGCGGTATTGGCCCGGGAAGACCCCGATTTTTACAACCACCGCGGTTTCAGCATCCGGGCCATTAGCAGGGCGGCGGTGGGCCGGATCCTCGGCAAGAACTGGGGCGGCGGTTCCACGATTACCCAGCAGGTGGCCGGGACGCTCTACACCGACCGGACGGAAATGACCCTGTCCCGGAAGATTCGGGAACTCTGGTGGGCCTTTCAGATGGAACGGCGCTACACCAAGAACGAAATTCTGGAAATTTACCTGAACTACATGATCATGGGGCCCGGTACCTACGGGGTGGAGGCCGCGAGCCAGTACTTCTTTGGGCATAGCGCGCGGGAGATCACCCTGGCGGAGGCGGCTATCCTGGTGGTCCAGTTGTCCAGCCCCTCCCGTTACAACCCCCTTAACAACCCCAACGAGGCGATGGACCGGCAGCTCGCGGTACTCACCAAGATGATTGAACTGGGGTATGCCAGCCAGGAAGAGGCGGACGCTTCGTTTGACGAGTATTGGAGCGGCTACGATTACACCAGGGCCTCAACCGCCGCCTACTACAACCGGGAGGACGCCGCCCCCTGGTTCAGTGAGTACGTGCGCCGTGAACTGGAAGACATGATGTACGGGACGATGGATTACTACCGGGACGGCTACACGGTCCACACGACCCTGAACCTGAACCATCAGGAAGCGGCGGTCCGCTACATGCGGCAGGGCCTGGAAAAGGCCAACCGGGAGTACCAGCGGTCCAACACCAGTAACAGCCTGCAGGCCATCAATACCTATACCCCCATTGTCGAACTGCTTTCCCTCTGCTTTGATTTGGACGCCATTCACGCCTCCGGCGAGGCCCGTCATCAGCAACGGGCGATGAACCGCTATGTCAAGGTGGTAAATCCCGTGGTGGATATGGCGGCGCTGGTCTTTGGCATACAGGACCTCAAGGGCCTTACCAACGCCGGCTATGGGGAAATGAAGACCGATACGGAACAAAACGTGGTGGAAGGGGCCCTGATCTCAATTGAGAACGAAACCGGATACATCACCGCCATTGTCGGCGGGTCCAAATACGACGAATCCAACCAGCTTATCCGGGCCACCCAGGGGAATATCCAGCCCGGCTCCTCTTTTAAGCCCCTGTACTACTCGGCGGCCATTGATTCCCGCAAATTCAACCCCACGTCCCTTATCTACGATGTGCCCATCGTGTTTCACAACGAGGACGGCACCCCCTATATCCCCCTGAATTTCCGGGGCGAGTGGAAGGGTTCGGTGCTTCTCTACGAGGCCCTGGCCCAGTCCATGAACGTCGCCTCCCTGCGGGTGCTGGACAGCATCGGTTTCGATTCCGCCATTAACCGGGCGGCGGCGTTGCTGGACATTACCGATCCCGAACAGATACGCCGGACCTTCCCCCGTGTCTACCCCCTGGGCCTGGGCATTATCTCCACATCACCCCTGCGGATGGCAAGGGCCTTCGCGGTCTTTGCCAACCAGGGCCGTTCCGTTACCCCCATTGCCATACGGTCCGTGGAAAACCGCAACGGCCTGGTGGTCCTGGACCCGGAGCGGGAACTGCGGCTGCAACAGCGCCTGATGGGGGAATCCATTCAGGTAATAAGCCCCCAAAACGCCTATGTGATGACCAGCATGCTTAAAAAAACCGTGGAGGTGGGAACCCTCTACAACCCTTCGGCCTGGGGTTCCAAATTCACCTTCAAGGATGAGAACGGCAAAAGCTTCCGTATGCCTATGGCCGGTAAAACCGGGACCCCGCAAAACTGGTCCGACGCCTGGACGGTGGGCTTTTCCCCCTACTATACCACCGCCCTGTGGTTCGGCTTTGACAAGCCGGGCAATTCCCTGGGGGTAAATCTAACCGGCTCGACGCTGGCGGGCCCCGTGTGGGCGGATTACATGCGGGAGATTCACCAGGGCCTGCCCTACCGCGAATTTGTCCGGCCCGCCACCGGGGTAATTGATGTAACGGTCTGCGCCAAGTCCGGACTCCTTAAAACCGCGTCCTGTAACGAGGGGGAAGTTACGCTGCCCTTCCTGGAGGGGACCCAGCCTTCGGAGTACTGCGATATTCACGGCGCCACCATCCGCTCAAATTTGAATCATCTGAATCAACTGAATTTCGCGCAATCAGGCGCCCTGACTATGGGCGATACCCTGCTGGATTCCCTAAGTCTGCCGGTCCTGCCCCCCGGCCTTGGTTCCGCTCAGTCCGGGACGACCTCCTCGCTTACCAGCCGCGCCGCGTGGGCCTTTGGCGCCTCGCCATCGTATTCCTCCCCCGCCGGTACGGGGAACCGCCTGCTGGACGGGGATGACTTCTGGTCTTCCCAGGCCCTCGATGGATCTTCAAGCGCGCCGGCCCAGGCCGCCTTTGTGGAAGAACCGGCATCCGGGCCCGACGGGGATACGACGGAAGAAGTGGACGGGGAATTTTCCCGGCCGCCCCTGTCCGCGGACACGTCCCCTGAAGAGGAGCGGGCCGGCGGCATGTATGCCGGCGACAATTCTGCCGGCGACAGTTCCGGCGGCGACAGTTCTGGCGGCGACAGTTCCGGCGACGACGGCATGTATGCCGATGATGCCGGTGGCACACACGCCGATGACGGGGAGTTTTTCAATCCGCTGTTCGAGTGAGGGGATATGCAGGTTCCTACGGAATGTTCTGATCGCGGGCGGCAGGCGGCTGGAAGCGGCCAGGTCCCTGGGGTGGCGGACGATCAACGCGGTCATTGCCGATATTCCCGAAGGACTTTCCCCGCTTGAATGTTTAGAATAGAAACGTAGGCGCGCTGAGTACCTGGCCGCCCCGCGCCGGGGCACGGCTTGCGTCGTTCTTTCTGGCATGGTACAATATGTTCAAACATTTGAACATTGGTGTACAGGATGCCGTGGGCCCCCTGGTATACCACACGCCAAGGAGGATTTTATGAGGCGACAAACGGTATCGCTTAGCCATCGCTGGCATTTTGCGCTTGACAAAGAAAACATTGGCATTCGGGACGGGTGGTACAACCAGGGCATCCCTGTTTACCGCGAAGTTTCATTGCCCCACACGTACAATATAGAAAGCGGCACGGAAACATACCGCGGTACGGTTTGGTATGAATACCACTTGGACTACGATGAATCGTTCACCGGCAAGCGGCTGTGTTTACGGTGTAACGGCATTTACCGGGACGCCGATTTCTGGTTTAACGGTGAAAACGCGGGAAGGCATTACGGGTCCGGGTTTACCACTTTTTCCATGGAATTACCAAACAACATCCGTCCCGGTAAAACAAATGTCCTCACGGTCAGGGTACAAAATCACTACACGTTTGACGCGATCCCCCAGGGCGGATCTTTTGACTGGTCCGACGATGGCGGCATTTTCCGGGAAGTTGCCCTGATCGTTACCGATACCGACGCGGTTGATTATGTGCAGGTCTTTGCCGAACCGAAGATTGAGGGTACAGGCGCGTTACGGCATACGGCGGACGCGGAATTTTCCGCGGTTGTTCATTTATACCAGGCGGCAAACCCCGGACTTGCCGTACAGTACGAAATCAGCCGCATTACGGACAACGGCAAGGATACCACCCGGCCGGTATTTAAATCAGAAAAATACCGGTTTGCCGACGGCAAACCTGCCGACGGCACAGCCGACGGCAAAGAATACCGCCTGCCTGCCGCCGTGTTACAACAGGTAGACCTTTGGCATTTTGACCGGCCCTGTTTGTACCGGTTAAGCCTGTTTCTCGCGTATCCTAACGGTGAGGTTTGCGATGAATACACCGTTACCTTTGGCTTTAGAAAATTCGAGGTCAAAGGAACCACGTTTGTATTAAACGGCGAAACTGTGCGGCTTGCCGGGGTCGAGTGGATGCCGGGAGCAAATCCGGCCTACGGCAACGCGGAACCAAAAAAATACATCCACCGCATGTTAACTCAGCTAAAAACGAGCAACTGCGTGCTTACCCGTTTCCACTGGCAGCAGGACGAGGCGCTTTACGACTGGTGCGACAGGAACGGTATGCTGGTGCAGGAAGAAATTCCCAGTTGGGGCGGCCAGCTTCCTCCGGGCGAGGTGGAGATGGGTATATCAAAGTCCCAGGCCGATGAGATGGTACGGTCCCATTGCAATCATCCTTCGATCTTTTCCTGGGGCATGGGGAATGAATTGCCGGGGCAGGCGCCGGAAACATTGGCCTTTATGCGGGAACTTAAGGCGTATTTTGAAAAAATCGATCCTGCCCGGCTTGTCTCGTATGTAAGCCATTCGGTATGGTCATTTCGGGGTGAGCCGTCAATTGACGCGGCAAACGCGGGCGATCTATTGATGCTCAACGAGTATTATGAAACCTGGCACACCGGGGATGCCCGCGCCGAGATTCAACGGGTTATTAACGGGATCCCCGGCAAACCGATTGTCATATCCGAAACAGGGCTCCCCGAAATGATACGCGCGGGGGGGGACAAGTGGCGTTGCGGTTTAATCAGGCGCAAGATGAACATCTACCGCTCGTTTCCCGAATTGTGCGGCGTGATAAATTTTTCCCTGAACGATTTCCGTACCCACAGCGGGGAAGAGGGAAGCGGCGTATTCAGACGGCGCGTTCACGGTTCTACCGATATTTTTGGCGAACCAAAGCCTTCCTACTATGTTCTCCAGGAGGAATGCGCGCCTTTACGGTTTGTTTCCGTTCAATCCGCCAATGGGGAATTAACGGTGGAAATCAGGTGCGCGGCGGACATACCATCGTATTCGGTTGAAGGGTACTATCTTGAATACAAAGGCAACGGCGATAACCTAATTCACACCGAAAAAATTCCGCGGCTGTTACCGGGAAACACGGCGCGTTTTGAATACCCGAACAAGGACATCTCCGTGGTCGGCGTATACCGGCCAAACGGATTCCTGGTGCTTGAAAAGGAAGTCGCGCCGCGCTAAGGAAACGCTGGTTCCCCTGACAGGGGAACCAGTCAGCCCTTTACCGCTCCTATCATGATCCCCTTTACAAAGTAACGCTGGAAAAAAGGGTACACCAATAGTACCGGAACGGTAACGATCATGGCAATGGTCATTTTTACCGCCGTGGTCGTCAGCATGATCGCGGGTATGGAGACGGCCATCCCCTGGGCCAACTGTGAGCGGATGTTCCGCGCCACGGCCTCCGCCTCGTTAAGGTACTGCCACAAGAGGTACTGCAGGGTGTAGAGCTTTGGGTCCCGTACCAGCATCAGGGTGTCGGTAAACGAGTTCCAGTGCCCTACCGCGGTAAAGATGGCGATGGTCGCCAGTATGGGCGTACACAGGGGCAGGATTATCCGGGTAAATACCAGAAAGTACCCCGCCCCGTCTATCTCCGCCGATTCTTCAAGGGAATCGGGAACGCTTTCGATATAGGTCTTCACCAGAATCAGGTTAAAGGCGCTGATGACGCCAATGATGTAGGCCAGAAAGTTGTTGGTCAGGTGGAGGTCCTGCATGTTGATGTACCAGGGGATAAGCCCCGCGTTGAAGTACATGGTAACAATGAAAAACCGGTACACGAACTTCCGGTGCCACAGTTCCCGTTTGGACACCACGTAGCCCATAAACGCCGTGCAGATCACGCTAAGGCCGGTCCCAAGTACCGTCCGGGCCACGGAGATAAAAAGCGCCATTGGAAGGGCCTTTAGTTTTAGTACGTTGACATAGTTCATTAAGTGGATACCCTTGGGGATTAACGTAACCATCCCCTGGGCCACCACATCGTTGGCGCTGATGGTGGT
>JAIRND010000082.1 GCA_031258225.1 Treponema sp.
ATGTTGGAAGTGATGATGATCAGATTCATGCCGATAGCCGCGATTAAGAGATAGCTGAAACGGTTGAGCATACTCATGGTATTGTTCAGGGAGAAAAAGCCGCGGGCAAGGATACCCAACACAAGCAGCATACCCAGAAGGAAAAGCCCCAGGTACAGTTCCGCGCTAAGCTGTATTTTGCGTTTCATACCGCCGCCTTTTGCGCCGTATTCGCTGTGCCGGACGCCAGGGCAATGTGCAGGATGTCTTCCTGGGAAAAATCTTCCCGGTTAAAGCAGCCGGCAATGGTGCCGTCCTTCATCACGTAGATACGGTCGCACATGCCGATAAGTTCCGGCAGTTCGCTGGAGATCATCAGGATGGTCAGCCCGGAAGCGGCCATATTGCTGATGATCCGGTGAATTTCGGCCTTGGCGTTCACGTCCACGCCCCGGGTCGGCTCGTCCAGGATCAGTATCCTGGGGTTCAGGGCAAGGGCCTTGCTTACCGAAACCTTCTGCTGGTTCCCCCCGGAGAGGTTCATCACCAGGAAGTCCGTATCCGGCGCTTTTATGCCCATTTTTTCCCGCATTGCCTCGGCCACAGAATATTCCTGCCGGGTATTGATAACCCCCAGGCGGGAATTTTTCTCAAGCTGGGGCATTACGATGTTGTCCTTGATATTCATGTCGACGATGACCCCGTATTTGCCCCGGTCTTCGGTGACGTATACCAGCCCCCGTTCCATGGCCTCCCGGTAGCTCTTAAAACGCGCCGGTTTGCCGTCGAGCAGAATTTCTCCCCGTTCCGGCGGGGTAAAACCGCTCAGGGTCATGGCCAGCTCCGTGCGGCCGGAACCGGCAAGGCCGGCAAACCCCAGAATTTCGCCCCGGCGTACATGGAGATCAATGCCGTGAAGCAGTTCCCGGCCGCCCAATCCCCTGACGGAGAGGAGTTCCCCGCCGATTTCCACCCCGGTTTTGGGGTAGTAGTTGTCCATGTTGCGGCCTACCATGTCGGCCACCAGTTGATCCTTATTGGTGGCGGAAACCTCGCGGGTGGATATGTACCGGCCGTCCCGAATAACGGTAACCCGGTCACAGAGGGTAAAAATTTCTTCCAGCCGGTGGCTGATAAAGACGATGCTGACCCCGTGTTTCCTGAGATCCCGAATTATGGCGAACAGGGCGTCAACTTCCTGCTGGGTAAGGGATGCGGTCGGTTCGTCCAGAATGAGTATCCGGGACTCGAAGGTCAGGGCCTTGGCGATTTCCACCATTTGCTTTTGGGCCATGCCGAGGTTCTTTATTTTTTCGTCCACCGAAATGGAAATGCGCAGGTTCTTGAAGATGCTTTCCATTTTCAGGGCCATAGCCTTGTAGTCCAGCACCGTAAAGGGCCCCATCTTTTTTACGATTTCCCGGTTCAGGAAAAGATTGTCCAAAACCGTCATTTCCTCAAAAAGGCTGGTTTCCTGGTAGATAATGGCGATACCTTTAGAGAAAGCGTCCAGCGGATTGGAAATTTTTACCTCGGTGCCAAAAAGGACAAGCCGCCCCGAATCCGGGGCATGGACCCCGGTAACCACCTTCATCAGGGTGGACTTTCCGGCGCCGTTTTCACCGCAGATCGCGTGTATTTCCCCGGATCTAAGCTCGAAATTCATGTCGTTCAAGGCAATGACCCCGGGGAAAGACTTGGTAATTGAAGAAAGAAGCAAAGCCGGTTCCATAAAGAATCCTCTGTAATTAAGAATTAGGGGTGAAAAAACACCTGTTCCAGCCGGTAATGGGTCCCGGTATTCGGATCCTTTTCCATTATCATCACGTCCTTCATATACTCGTTCCAGCGATCCACCACCGGGCTTTCCGCCTGCACTTTAGAGGCAAAATCGACCCCCTTTTCGGCCTCGTAATAACCGAAAAGCTCGTCCCCCACACACCAGATCGTGTAGTTATGAATGCCCGCCTCGTTCAGCAGCTCCGTCATTTCCGGCCAGATCTCGTCGTGACGGCGTATATACTCCGCCTTGGCCCCGGGGAGCAGCCTCGCCTTCCAGGTAAATCGTTCCATAGTCTCTCCTTGTGCGTTAAACCTGATCCAGTTTCTCCTGGTTTTTCTGTTCCGTAAATGGATATTTCTCTTGAAAAGATGGAAAAATCATGAATTGGAGATGGAAGGGTTCCCCCTAGCATTTACCGGGGCCCACGCCATGTTACAAAAACGCCAGGGACGCGCTCAACGTTTCGCGCGCAACCCCGGGCGGGGCCAGGGTCCCGGCGCATCAAACACGCCGCGTAACACCCCCGGTTTTCCGATATTAGTCTTTTTTAGGTGATTTTTGTCACTTCAACATTTCGCAGCGGTTTTTTTCGGGTATATTTAAACCGGAGGCTAATTATGGGAGACGTACAGAAACGGCAGCCGGCGCAGGGCCTGACCGCTGAGGATATCTGGGCTATGTTCCGGGAAACGGACCGGCGGATGAAAGAAACGGACCGGCGGATGAAGGAAACGGATCAGCAGATGAAGGAAACGGACCGGAAAATTAAAGAGACGGAACGGCTGATTGAAAGGCTGACCAAAAAAACCGACAAACAACTGGGAGAACTGGGAAACCGTTTCGGAGAGCTGGCCGAGCATCTGGTAACCCCAAACATAACGGAAAAATTCAGGGCCCTGAACTACACCTTTACCAAGGCGGGCCCGTATGTCAAATTTACCGATGTCCGGGGGAAAACCCTTGCGGAAGTGGATGTATGGCTTGAAAACGGGGAGTTTGCCCTGGCGGTGGAGGTCAAGTCATATCTGCGCATCCAGGATGTAAAGGATCATATCAAACGGATGGAAGTACTCAGGCGGTACATGGAAGAACGGCAGGACAGGCGGAAATTGCTGGGATCGGTTGCCGGGGCGATAGTAAGGGCCTCCGTGCGGAGCTACGCTCTGGAGAAGGGGTTCTATGTGATAGAACAGTCGGGGGACACGGTAAAAATCGAAGTCCCCGAAGGATTTTCGCCCCGGATCTGGTAGCGCCGGCCGCAAACTCCGGCGGATAGTTCATCCGCCGGAGTTTGTTCTATCGCCAAAACAGATGAGGAAATTCGTGATACAATCATAAACCATGAAAAAGACCATTCACGCTTTTTTCGACGCCTTCTTCGGAAGGGAACTTGATTTCCGGGCGCGGCTCTTTAATGTGCTGGCCGTGGCGGGTGCGGTGATAAGCCTCCTGGTGGCGGCGCTGGGGCCTTTTACGGGGGCGGCTCCGGTGAACAGCCTTGCCTGCCTCTTTTCGTTTTTGTTGGCCGTTATATTCCTCTATTATTCAAACCGTACCGGACGTTACCGCCTTTTTTATTTCATCACCATTGTAGTTGTTTTTATCCTGTTCTTTCCGGTGATGTTTTTTACCGCCGGAGGGTATCACAGCGGGATGCCAGTGTTCTTTGTCTTTGCGGTGGTGTTTACCGTGTTTATGCTGGACGACAAAGCGGCTTTTTGTATGGCGGCCTTGGAACTGCTGGTTTACTCGGGGCTTTGTCTTTACGCTTTCCGGCGGCCTGAGAGTGTGCATTTTTTTGAAACCGAGGAAAAACTCTTAATCGATGTGATAACGGCTTTTGTGGTGGCGAGCGTTGTCCTGGGAATTACCATATTCCTGCATTTCCGCATATACAATGAGCAGCACCGGCAGTTGGAAAAAGCGCGGAAGGAGGCGATCCGCTTAAGCGAGATAAAAAGCACCTTTTTGGCAAACATGAGTCATGAGATACGAACTCCTATTAACGTAATCCTGGGGATGAATGAAATGATTCTCCGGGAAAGCGCGCTGTTGTCTACAGGGGGAGAACAGATCGCCGATTACAGTTCGAGTATCCGGACCGCCGGAAAAACGCTGCTGGAGCTTATCAACAATATCCTTGACCTGTCAAAAATTGAATCGGGAAAAACGGAAGTTCTGGACGAGGAATACAAGACGGCGGATTTGATACAGGAGCTTTCCCTGGCCGGATCGGAGCGGGCCGGGGGAAAGGGTCTCCGATTTATCCTTGAGACGGACGAGCGGCTGCCCCGGAAACTGTACGGGGACTTTATCCACCTGAAACAGATAGGGCTTAACTTTTTAAGCAACGCGGCAAAATACACGGAACAGGGTTCCATTACCCTGCGGATAAGCGGAAACCGGGAAGAGATCCGCGAGGACGGAACGGGCGCGTCTTCACCGGCAGTGTTGCTGCGTATCGCGGTGGAGGATACCGGGATTGGCATTAAGGAAGAACACCGGGAAATGCTCTTTGACGCTTTTACCCGCGTTGACCTGCCCGTGCACCGGAATATTGAGGGGACGGGGCTGGGGCTGGCGATTGCCAGGGAACTGACGGAACTTATGGGCGGGAAAATTACCGTGGAAAGCGAATGGGGCAAGGGAAGCGTATTCGCATTGGAGGTTCCCCAAATAATACAGCATGATGAACCCATGGGATCGGTTTATTCCGGGGGCGCCGCAAAGGTGAAGCGGGAAGGACCCTCCTTTACGGCGAGCGGGGGGCGTGTTTTGGCGGTTGACGACAACCGGGAGAATTTACTGGTTCTCCGTTCCCTGCTGCGGCGGACACTGTTGACGGTGGACACGGCAACAAGCGGGAGCGAATGTCTGGATGCGGTTAAGCAGAAAAATTACCATGTAATTTTTATGGATTACATGATGAGCGGCATGGACGGGATAGAAACGTTCAGGCGGCTCCGGGAAGAAAACAAAAACTTTACGGTTCCGGTGGTGGCCCTTACCGCCGATGCCCGGCGGGAAATGAAACAGCGTTTTTTGGAAGAAGGGTTCAGCGGCTGCCTTACCAAGCCGGTGATGTGGCGGGACCTTGAACAGTGCCTCCGTGAACGGCTTCCGGCGGAACTCGTTACCGGAGGGGAAATTACGAAACCGGAGTTTCCGCCGGAAGGGAAAGCGGAGCGCCATGATGGCCTGGCGGAAAAAACCAGGGACAGCCTGGCAAAAGATCTGTCCGCCTGGGGCGTGCTTTTAGACGAGGGGCAGCGTTACCTTGAACCGGAAACCGGCCTTTCGCAGTACAAACGGCTGGCGGAATTTTTTGCGGAAAATTATGAGGCCGCCCGGAAAGAAGCGCTTGTCATGGCGGATCAAAAAGACTGGAAGAACTTACGCTTCTCCGTTCATTCCCTGAAAAGCAAAGCCAGGGCCATGGGCGCATCTGACCTTTACGCCACGGCGGCCTGTATGGAAAAACACTGTATCGCCGGGGACGGAACGTATATTGAAACGGCCATGCCGCTCTTTCTGCTTGAATGGGAACGGGCCTGCCGAGGGCTGGAGGAATTTACCGCCCGGATGAACGCCTTAACCGGTGAAGCGGGAGAAAAGCCGGAAGCCCCCGGTATTTCGCGGGACGCGGACATGGAAACACTGCTCCGGCATATCCGGGGCAACCGGTGGAACGAAGCAACAAAAACCCTGAACCGGCTTTTGGTTACTGCCGCGGATGAGACGGAGAAGCGGAAACTTGCCGCCATACAGGAAAAAATCGGCGGCCTTGATTTTGAAGGCGCGGAAAAACTGCTGTTAACCAACCTTCATTAGCAATACGCCATTTTAGGCGCATTATCAAGAATGTGTTACCCCCCGAACGGGGGGTGCGGGGGACAGATTTTTGTTCTATCATAAACCGGTATGGACGGAAAATACGCGGTACTGGTCGTCGACGATGATACGGCCCTCCTGAAAATGGCGAATGAACTCCTTTCGGAACAGTACACGGTGAGCCTGGCAAAGTCCGGGAAAGAGGCGGTGAGCCTTTTAGAGAAAGGGGTGGTGCCCGACATTATCCTCCTGGACATTGTTATGCCCTCTATGAACGGTTATGAAACCTTTGAACGGCTAAGGAACATACCGGAGGCCCGGGACATTCCGGTGGTATTTCTTACGGGCCTTTCCAAGGCCGAGGCTGAACTGCGGGGCCTGCAATCGGGGGCGGTGGACTATATCACCAAACCCTTTGTAAAGGAGATACTTTTAACCCGGCTTGCTACCCACCTGGAAAACGGCCGGGAACTGCGGCTTTTGCACCGGATGCAGCCCGCCAAAAAGGCCGCCGAACCCCTGACCCCCTGGGAGCGGAAAATCGCCGTCCTGGCAAAACAGTGGCTTACGGTCCCGGAAATTGCCGGGCGCCTGTTCCTCAGCGAAAACACGGTTAAGTCGGCAATGAAGCTTATCTACCGGAAACTGGACATCCATTCCCGGCATGAATTATCCGGCATTGATTTGTAAAATCCCGGTAATTTCCAACTTCTTCTTCTATATTTTTATAAAAAAATCGCGTTTTACCCCCCGAACGGGGGGTGCGGAAACCTTTTATGCTCCCCTATACTCGGTATAAAAGAATAATTATGCGTAGACACGGAAACTTTGGAACGATGCTGACGGTTTTGGCCGTTCTTTTTTTGGCTGGCTGCGATCTGCTGAACAACAAGCCGGAAATATATGTGGAAACGGCAATGGACGCGAAGATTGCCTGGGCCAATGCGCCCTATGTGTCCGTCCTGGTTGACGAGGGCGGCTTGGGGACCGCCAGTCCCCGGGGCACTCTGGACACAACGGTCAAGCTGGGCTATTCCTTTGTCCTCAACTATGTGCCGAAAAGCGAATATCCCTTCCGGGGCTGGCAGGCAAAATCGGAGGGCGCCGACGTCTTCCGGTCGGTCTGGACGAGCGCGGGGGAAGAAGGCGATGCCGATAAGGTTAAATTCGTCCCCCTGAACGCGGCGGGAACGGAGGTAGAGGTATTCGTCTACGTGAAGCCGGAGGGGCGGATTACCATCGGTCCCCTGGGGGCGGATAACCCGGAACTGAGCCTCCGGGTGGATGAGGGGGGTACGGGGACGGCGAGTCCCCGTGGTTCGGTAAGCGGGATTAGGCTGGACTTTCCCTTTACGGTGAGTTTTCTGCCGAACTCTAATCACGACTTTAATGGGTGGCAGCTTCGCCTGGAGGGAAGCGCGAACCTGTTGGGAAGCTGGGCCACCGGATCGGGGGATAAGAAGGGGGAGCATATCAGCTTTGTTCCCCTGAACGCGGCGGGGACGGAGATCGAAATAACCATACACGGGGATCCCGGGACGGGAACCATTATCGTGGAACCCCTGAACGGGAATAATCCGTTTCTGTCGGTGGAACTGAGCGGCGGGGGTCTGGGAACCATCAGCCCCACGGGGACGCTCACCACGGTCAAGCAGGGTTTCGCCTTTAGCGTTAGTTATCTGGCCGGGAGCGGCTATGCTTTTAACGGCTGGCAGGCGCGGCTTGAGGGGGAAGCGGGTCTGCTGGCATCCTGGACCGCCGCGGGTGCAAGCGGCGAGGACAAGGTGGTTTTCGCGCCCCAAAACATAACGGGGACGGAAGTAAAGATAACGGCGCTGATCAACCCGCTGACGGAGGAGGGGGACCGGAGGAAGATCATCATCGGCCCGCTGGGAGCGGACAGCGCGGAATTGGATGTGGAAGTTGCCACCGGGGGGTTGGGTACGGCGAGTCCCCAGGGGCCGGATTCGGGGATCAGGGAGGGCTTTCCCTTCCTGATAAGTTACCAGCCGGATAGCGCCTACCCCTTTACCGGCTGGCAGGCTAAAGTCGCGGGGAACTCCGCTCCGCTGGCAACCTGGACCGCCGATGAGGCGAGCGGCGCGGACAAGGTGAGTTTCGCGCCCCAGAACATTACGGGAACGGAGGTCCGGGTAACGGTGTTGCAGGACCCCGGGGGGAAGCTGACCATCGCCCCGCTGGGAGCGGACAGCGCGGAATTGGATGTGGAAGTTGCCACCGGGGGGCTGGGGACGGCGATCCCCCAGGGATCGGTTTCGGGGATACGGCTGGGTTTTCCCTTTACGATAAGTTACCAGCCGAATAGCGCCTACCCCTTTACCGGCTGGCAGGCTAAAGTCGCGGGGAGTTCCGCTCCGCTGGCAACCTGGACCGCCGCTGATAAAAAGGCGAGCGGCGCGGACAAGGTAGTTTTCGCGCCCCAAAACGCCACGGGGACGGAGGTCCGGGTAACGGTGTTGCAGGACCCCGGGGGGAAGCTGACCATTGGTCCTCTGGGGGCGGACCAGCCCAACGTGAACGTGACGGTGGACGAAGATGATATGGGGACCGCCAGCCCCCGGGGAACCCTTACGGGGATCAAGCAGGGCATCCCCTTTACCTTAAACTATGTGGCCAAGGCGGAATACCCCTTTACCGGGTGGCAGGCCATGTATGACGGAGGCGGCGAGATTGCGTCCTGGACGCCGGAGGAGACGAAGAACAGCGA
>JAIRND010000131.1 GCA_031258225.1 Treponema sp.
TGTTTGATGAACTTGGCCTGCGGGTATCCGGCCGGGAAGTCCTGGCAAAGATCACCGGCATAGACGAAGAGCGCGGCGTCATAACCCTGCGCTTTACCACGGACCCCACAGGCTGCTAGCAGCCTGTCACCATTCAACCTGAGGTTTTAGGTTTGATACCCTCCTAACCTTAACTCCCTATCGTGAACCGCTGCGGGGGCGGGGCTATCCCCGTCCCTGCCGGATCAGGGGGAAGGTTAAGGTCAGGACAAGGCACGTATCAACGTGAACTATCCACAGGTTGAATATTGACTGCGTACTAGTACATGAATCTCCGGGCGCCGTCAAGGTAGTAGATATCCTGCTGCCGCTTTTCCTCGCTCACATATTCCCCGTTTTCCCCGGTCAGGAGGAGCCGTATTTTGGCAAGCATGGCGTTGAAGCGCCGCACGTACTGCAGGTCCCCGCCCGGCCGCTGGTAGGGGCTGGCGGAATAATCTTCCTGGCTGGTGTGGTGGACTATCTTCTCGTGGGAAAAATAGTGGCTGATCATGAAGTAACTGTGGACTTCGTGGATAGCCACGTAGTCGGGGTTCACGTAGGTAATGGTGATAATCTGGGGTTTCCAGACCGACTGCGCGGGACTCTCCTTGATGGTGTAGTCAATGAAATAGTATTCATACTCACGAAGGTAGGAATCCGTATAGCGGTACATATCGAACTGGTCTTTTTCCCAGTCGATAAGTATCGATTCCCGGTGGTACTCATCCGCGGCGCGCAGCCCCGCCACGGGCATAAAAAAAAGAACCGTTAAAACCGCGAACAGGGGGACAGATTTTGCCATGCGTACACCCGGCCTCTTAATTGCCGGACCCCTTTCCGGTTCCGGACCGAAGGCGCTCTTTCACGTTGGGACGGCTCATAAAATCCTCCTTATCCCCGCGGCTTTAGGTTTTTGCCGCGCCGGTTTCTTGCAGTATAACATGGCGGCCGGAAAAAAAGAAGAGTTCGCTGCTTAGACGCCGCCCTTTTCCCGCACTTTTGCCCAGGTGTCCCTAAGTCCCACGGTCCTGTTGAACACCAGGCCCGCGTCGCTGGATTCCCCGCCGGAGTCCAGGCCTTCGGTGATCACCGGGGTATCCCGCACAAAATAGCCCAGCCGTTCAAACTGGAACCGTTCTTCCGGCGCGGCCCGGGCCAGGCAGGGTTCGCCGCGCGCGCCGGAAATTATCTCCAGGGAGGCGGGGTTCAGGTTGTTCACAAAATCCCCACCCGGGGGCAGGTCCATGGGCCGCTCAACGGAAAAAAGGTAGTCGTAGAGCCGCGCCTCCAGGCGTACGGCCTGGGCGGCACTGACCCAGTGAATGGTGCTTTTTACCTTCCTGTTGTCCGCGGCGTTGCCCCCCCTGGTGTCCGGGTCGTAACGGCAGTGTACCGCGGTAATTTCCCCTGCGGCGTTCTTGTCGCAGCCGGAACAGGTAACAATGTAGCCGTAGCGGAGCCGCACTGAATTCCCCGGGTACAGGCGGAAATATTTGGGGGGCGGAACTTCCTCAAAGTCTTCCCGCTCGATCCACAGTTCCCCGGAAAACGGAATCAAGCGTTTGCCGGCGGTTTCATCTTCCGGGTTGTTTACCGCTTCCAGTTCCTCCACCTTCCCGGCGGGCCAGTTGTCGATGATGAGTTTAAGGGGCCGCAGGACCGCCATAACCCGGCGGCTTGTCTTGTTCAGGTGTTCCCGTAGACAGTACTCCAGAAAGGCGATGTCCACCATGCTGTCGGTTTTGGCGATCCCCACCTGGGATACGAAATTCCGGATCGCCTCCGGCGTGTAACCCCGCCGGCGCAGGCCCGCGATGGTGGGAAGCCGGGGATCGTCCCAGCCGGACACGTACTTTTCCTGTACCAGTCTGAGGAGCCATCGTTTACTCATCACCGTGTGGGTTATGTTGAGCCGTGCAAATTCGATCTGGCGGCTGGGGAAGACTTCCGCCTCCCGGATAAACCAGTCGTAAAGGGACCGGTGAATTTCGTATTCCAGGGAACACAGGGAATGGGTAATCTCCTCCCTGGCATCTGACAGCGGATGCTGGAAATCGTACATGGGGTAGATGCACCAGGTATTCCCCGTGCGGTAGTGGTGTTCCCGGCGGATTCGGTACATCACGGGGTCCCGTTCCAGCAGGTTGGGGCTTGTCATGTCGATCTTAGCCCGCAGGGTTTTGGAACCGTCGGGAAATTCCCCGGCCCGCATCCGGGCAAAGAGGTCCAGGTTCTCTTCCACGCTCCGGTCCCGCCAGGGACTGTTCCGGCCAGGGGGCGTTACCGTGATGTTGTTCTTGTCCTGTACCGCAGTCCCCCGGTATTCGCTTATCTCGTCCTCGGAAAGATCGTCCACATAGGCGCGGCCCTTCTTGATAATTTTTACCGCCAGTTCGTAGAGATACTCGTAGTAATCCGACGCGTAGTACTCCCGGTCCTCCCAGTCGTAACCCATCCACCGGATGTCCCGTTTAATGGCGTTAACGTAGGAAATGTCCTCTTTTTCCGGGTTGGTATCGTCAAAACGCAGGTTACACAGGCCGCCGAAACGTTCGGCCATGGTAAAATCAATGTAGAACGCCTTGCAGTGCCCAATGTGCAGCCAGCCGTTGGGCTCCGGGGGGAAACGGGTGTGGACCCGCGTGAAGCGTCCGGTTGACAGATCCTCTTTGATAAATTCACTGATAAAATCGGTTCCCGTTCCGGGGCTGGTCCCCTTTGCAACTTCCATAACAACTCCTTAACATCTTCTTTCCGGGCGGACTGGGAGTTTGTTGCGCTTCGCGCGTGAAACCCCAAGTCATCGAAGATGACAAATCGCCGAATAGGTACCACCCATGAGGCGATGCAACTCCGAAGCAGCCCGAAAATCGGAGATTTTTGCGGTCAAAGGCCGCAAAAATCCACAAGTACAACAGGCTGCTAGGCGGTTCAAGGCTTAAAAATTGGTAAGATAGCAAATGCCAATCAACAAAACCGCCCACAGACTTTCGCTGTCTACCGTGTTTCCGTTCTTTCCGGCAGGAGCGGTCAGGCAGTTTAACTGCTCCCCGTACCACCAGAAAAGGCCCATCCGTATATCAATACGCAGGGCATACTCAATAAAGTCCTCCCCGGTACTTTGGGAACCGAAAAACAGATAGGCGAGTTCTTTTAAGATGGCGCCAAAATCGCGAAGGGCCCGCTGAAAATCGCCCTGCTCAATCTCTCTGACAAAGGGGGGGACCCGCGTTTCCAGCTTTGCCTTGCGATCCTCATCCGCCTTTTCTACCCAGGTTTTCTGAATCAACAGGTTCAGGTTGTTTTGAAAATGGGCAAGGAAACGGCCCATCTCCCCGCTGTTTTTGTTGACCGTAAGCAGCCGTCCGTAGTCGGCCTCTATACCCAGAATATTCGCGAAGACCCTGGCCGCCGCCCTGTCCGGCTCCTTTTCCGCGGGGAATCCCCCCGGCGGGAACAGTTTTTCCGCCGCTTCCCGGTATTCAGAGGGTATGGAGTTGTTTATGCGCGAAGAGCCTTTGTACATGGATTCAAACATGCTGAGAAACGGGTATTCTGTCAACCGTATGTACTTGGCAGCCGTAAAAAAGCGGACTATCTTTATATCGTTGTATCAATCAATCCGGACGGAGGGACTTTATGGATATTTCGCTGCAGCTCTATTCGATCAAGGAAGATATCAAAGAAAATTTTGCCGGGGCCCTGGAACTTGTTCAGAAGGCCGGTTATCAGGGGGTGGAATTCGCCGGGTACTTTGGGAACAGTCCGGCCCGGATGAAAGCCCTGCTGGACGGGTGCCATCTCAAGGCCGTAAGCACCCACCTGGGACTTCCCCGGCTCCGGGAGGCCCTGGACGAGGAGATTGCCGTCGCCAAAACCCTGGGCTACCGGCTGCTGGTCTGTCCCGGCATCAGCGCCGACAGCGCGGAAGGTTACGCCAACGACGCCAGGCTTCTTGAGGAATGTGCCCAAAAGGCCGCCAAAGAGGGGATAATCGTCGGTTACCACAACCACTCCCACGAATTTGCCACATACGGCGGCAAGTATGCCCAGGACATCATCCTGGAAAACGCTCCCACGGTGAAATTTCAGCCGGACCTGTTCTGGATAGCCGTAGGCGGCGTGGACCCCCTTTCCTACCTTGAGCCCCTGGCCAGGGCCGGCAGAATCTGCGCCGTCCACGCCAAGGAACTTGCCAGGACGGGGAAAGAAAATGTTTACGTGGGGGAGGGGAAGATAGACTTTACGGGTGTCGCGAAACTCTGCCCCCCGGACCAGTACCCCTGGATCATCGAACAGGAGGAGTACCACAGCAGCCACGTTGACGGCATTTCCAAAAGCTATCAGGGCCTGCGGCGGATATTCGATTCGCTAAACACGAACGTGTAAAACACAAACGTGTAAAAAAGGGACCGCGGGATGGGCGGGGATCCTGTCCGGGTCCCCTTTGTGCCCGCGCCTGTAGGGCGAGCGCCCGCAGGGCGAGCGCCTGCTGACAAAGCGCGGCAAACTGCCGGAGCGTCAAAAAAAGTACCAAAAATGTAAAAAAACTCCCAAGCCGGTGGAAATTCTTCACAGGTTCCTGATAAACTAATCACCATGTCAATCGATAACCCAAATCCCCCCCCTGTACCGGAACCGCCGGATACAGAAATTCCGGCGGATCTGCCGCGTATGATGTCAGACAAAAATGCCAAACTGCCCTTTGCCCGTTCCCTTAAAAGACGTTTTTTCCTGTTCTTTATCATCTTTGTGATCGCCCTCCTTGGCCTGACAACCGTGCTGAACATCGTAGAGACCATACGTATTTCCTCATCGATTTTCGCGGAACAGGGGATCGTCATTGCCCGGCAGGCCCAGGCCCTTATTGACGGCGACCGCTTTGAGCGGCTGGCGAATTCCCTGGACGGGAACGATCCCTTTTACGAGGAAACCCGGCTGCGGTTATTGGAACTGAAGGAGAACACCACCGCCATTTACCTGTATACCATGGCCCCGGCACGGGGAACGACCTACCGTTTCATCATAGACGGCAGCGCCCCCCCGGATAACGAGGAAGAATTTTCCCCCCTGGGTTCGGAGGAGGACGCCAGCAGCTACGATACGGCCTTTTTCAAGACCTGGCAAACCAGGGAAATTCAGGCCGGTGATCTTATGCCCCAGGGGAGTTGGGGCTGGCTTGTGTCAGTTTATGCCCCAATACTAAACTCCAGCGGGAACATGGTGGGGCTTATCGGCTGCGATTTCGAGGCGGAACGGCTCCTTGCGGGACTGCGGCAGGAGATTATCCGGCAGATCGTTCTGGACCTTGTACTCATCGCCGTTGGGGTCCTGTTTGTGCTGTTCTTCCTGCGGATGATCTTCCCCCGCATCGCCGAAGTTACCGCCGTCCTTAAAGAAATTTCCGAAGGGGAAGGGGACTTGACCACCAGAATCGCCGTCCGCAGACTGGATGAAATTGGCCTTATGGCCGCCTACTTTAACCGGGCCCTTAATCAGATCAGGAGCCTTGTGTTTACCATCAAAGAACAGAGCGTAAAACTCTTCAACGTGGGGAACGATCTCGCGGAAAACATGATCGAGACCGCCTCGGTCATGGAGCAGATAACCGGCACCATACGGGAAGTCAAAACACGGGTTATTAACCAAAGCGCCGGCGTTACCGAAACCGCCGCCACAATGGAGCAGTTGTCGCAGAATATCGACAACCTGAACAACCAGGTAGAGGACCAGACGGAAAGCGTATCCCAGTCTTCCAGCGCCATTGAGGAGATGCTGGCCAATATCCAAAGTGTTACCACAACCCTGGTAAAGAACACGAAGAACGTGAATGAACTTACCGCCGCCTCGGGAACAGGCCGCACGGGACTGGAAACCGTATCCACCGATATTCAGGAAATTGCCCGTGAGTCGGAGGGACTCATGCAGATCAACGCGGTAATTCAGACCATAGCCGCGCAGACCAACCTTTTGGCGATGAACGCGGCCATAGAGGCGGCCCACGCGGGAGAAGCGGGGAAAGGCTTTGCCGTAGTCGCGGACGAGATCCGCAAACTGGCCGAAAACGCCGGTGGACAGTCCAAAACCATTGGGGATGTGCTTAAAAAGATCAAAGGCTCCATCGACAAAATCACCCGGTCCGCCAACACCGTGCTGGAAAAGTTCCAGGCCATCGACGATTCAGTACGGATCGTATCGGAGCAGGAGGCAAGCATCCGGGCGGCCATGGAAGAACAGGGGGAGGGGAGCAAGCAGATACTGGAGGCTGTGGCCCGGCTCAACGATGTAACCCAGAACGTAAAACAGGGTTCCACGGAAATGCGCGGGGGAAGCCAGCAGGTAATCACGGAAAGCAAGAACCTGGAAAAAGTAACCCAGGAGATAAGCAGCGGGATGAACGAAATGGCCGCCGGGGCGGACGAGATCAGCGCGTCGGTAAGCCGTGTAAACGACATATCCATCCTGAACCGGGAGTACATCAACACACTCGTGGAGGCGGTAACCAAGTTCAAAGTGGAATAGATCCGGTGCCAGGCACCAATCTCCCCGGTTCTTCCGGTGACTATTCTGTAATTCCTTATCCTGTAAAGAATTACGTTCTGGAGAATAGGGGATTCGAACCCCTGGCCTGTAGATTGCGAACCTACCGCTCTACCAACTGAGCTAATTCCCCCCAAGAGGCTATATCATAGCCATTCCGGTGAAAAAACGCAACACGGGGCCCAGGCAGGTGGTGCAAAAACCTACAAGCGCGACAGGCTGCTAATCGTGGTACGCCTACACCGTAACCAGTTCGCTGAGCGGCGCGGGGGCGCCCCGTTCACGGGAGACGGGCAGGGGGGCCGCGTCGGCGGCGGTTACGCGGTAACGGCCGGGCAGCAGAACCTGTTCACCCTGGGCGTTGACCGTTTCAAAGGCGCTTGAGGACAGGCGGAAATTTACGGCCAGGCTCGTGCCCGCGGGAAGGCGGACCCGGCGAAAATCCCGGAGGGAGCAGAGGGGCTCGTCGCCGGTCCGGTCCTCGCGGGAGATGTAAAGCTGGATCACGTCCTCGGCGTCCCGGCTTCCGATGTTGCTCAGTTCCACCTTGACATCGAGTGTTCCGCCCGGGGTAAGGGTTTTGGAGGAGAGTTCAAGGCCGGTGAAGCGGAATTGGGTATAGGAAAGGCCGAAACCAAAGGGGTAGAGGGGTTTTTCAGTCATATAGCGGTAGGTCCGGCCCTTCATCGAGTAATCTTCGTAGGGGGGGAGCTGATCGGTGGAAGCGGGGAACGTAACGGGAAGTTTTCCTGAAGGAACCGCGTCTCCAAAGATGATGTCCGCCACAGCCTCCCCACCCCGTTCCCCCGGATACCAGGCAAAGATAACGGCGTCCGCGATATCTTCCGGGATGGCGATGGGGCTGCCGCCGGTAAGGACAAGGACCACGGGTTTTCCCCCGTCCCGAAGTTTGCGGAGATAGGCCGTCTGCCAGGGGGGAAGTTCGATACGATCCCGGTCGCCATTGGAGTCCGAGGCGATGGCGTCTCCCTCCTCCCCTTCCATGGCGCCATCCAGACCAAAGACGGCGATAACCAGATCGGTGGAACCGGAGACCCCAAAGGGTACGTTGGAGGGATGGTTTTCATCGTACTGCAGGCAGCCCTGGCGGTACTCAAGGTTGACACCGAATTTATCCCGGACTTTGGCGGCCAGGCCTTCCAGTATGGTAACAAAATGGGGGCTTAAGCCGTAGTAGTTGCCAAACAGGGTATGGGCATTGGCGGCGCCGGGACCGACAAGGAGGATCTCCTTGGAACTTGAGTCCAGGGGAAGCAGGTTTGTGCCGTTGCTGAGTGTGCCGTTTTTGAGAAGGACGATGGATTCCAGGGCCGCCCGCTTGGCAAGGTCCCGGTGCTTTTCGCAGTTGATGACGCGCCGGTCAAGACCGGCCCAACGGTCTTCCGCAGGGGGATCGAACATACCCAGCTTAAAGCGGGTACGGAGCAGCCGGGTCAGGGCCCGGTCGATGGCCTCCATGCTTACAAGGCCTTTCTTGTAGGATACCGTCAGTTCCGGGTAGGTACAGCCGCAGTTAAGGTCGCAGCCCGCGTTCAGGGCCAGAGCGGCGGATTCTTCGGGGCTGGGAGTAACCTTGTGGTTCCGGTGAAAATCCTGGATAGCCCAGCAATCGGAAACCACATGGCCCTTAAAGCCCCAGGAACCCCGGAGGATCTCCTTGAGGAGCAGGGTACTCCCGCAGCAGGGTTCTCCCAGCGTGCGGTTGTAGGCCCCCATGACAGACTCCACACCGGCATCAACAAGGGCCTTGAAGGCGGGGAGGTAGGTTTCAAAGAGGTCCTTTTGGGAAACCACCGCGTCAAAGGTATGGCGCAGCTTTTCCGGCCCTGAGTGGACCGCGAAATGTTTGGCGCAGGCGGCGGTTTTCAGGTGTTCCGGGTCTTCCCCCTGGAGTCCCCGGACCAGGGCGGCGCCGATGCGGCCGGTAAGGAAGGGATCCTCCCCGTAGGTTTCCTGTCCCCGGCCCCAGCGGGGGTCCCGGAAGATATTGATGTTCGGCGTCCAAAAGGTCAGGCCCCAGTATTGGCCCCGGTTGCCCTGGGCAATGGCCTCGTTGTACTTGGCCCTGGCCTCGTCGGAAATGGCCCCGGCGATCTCCTGAATCAGAGATTCGTCAAACGTGGCCCCCAGGGCGATTGCCTGGGGAAAAACCGTAGCCACACCGGCACGGGCCACGCCGTGCAGACATTCGTTCCACCAGTTGTATTCGGGTATCCCCAGCCGTGGAATGGCGGCGCTGGTAAAACTCAACTGGGAAACTTTTTCTTCCAGCGTCATCCGGGAGACAAGTTCTTTAATCCGTGCTTCACGATCCATAATAAATAACCTCCTGACTGCGCCCTAGTACGCAGTCATCATTGTAATTGTGGGGTTTTTTTGGTGCTTCCGATGTTTCCCGAACCTCCACGACTCTGCCCTCTTTGTAGTGTAGTCAGACACCATTCAACCTGGGTTTTAGGTTTGATACCCTCCTAACCTTAACTCCCTATCATGAACCGCTACAGGGGGAAAGTTAAGGTCAGGACAAGGCACGTATCAACGTGAACTATCCACAGGTTGAATATTGACTGCGTACTAGTTCCAGTACAAAAAAACCGTTCTCATGGGCATAACGCTGGACATCGGCATTCACAACCCCGCCTGCCATTGCCCCTAACATCTTTTTACCCACGACTTCCGCCGGGGGGTACCGCCGTATAAGTTTCATCCGTTTTACCTCCACCGCCATTGCCAGGTTGGTATCGGAAAGCAGGATGTCTATGTCCGTCATCACGCGGCTGTGTTCATCGAATATCGGTACCCGCTGGTATGCCCGTTTAAGGTTATAGTCCGGGAATTTCTCCCACAGGCGGGCGGCGATGAGTGTCTCGATAAGTTC
>JAIRND010000153.1 GCA_031258225.1 Treponema sp.
CTACCCCACCAGCATACGGCCCAGGTCGAGCAATTCGGGCATTCGCAGGTAGAGGGGCTTGCGGCCGCGGGAATTCTGTTTGTCCAGTTCCGCCAGGGCCTGGTAGAGTTCGTTGAGGAGATCGGCAAATACCCTGAGATTGGAACCAAAGTTGTTTATCGCCATGTTCTGGAACACCTTTCGGGACTCCAGTTCTTCGCCCTTTAACCGGTTCCTTAACACGGGCAGCAGATCGCGGCGGACCATGTATACAAAGCGGGCGGCGGCGGATATTTGCCGGTAGAGGTCGTCCAGATCGAAGCCCATATTCTGTGCGCGTCTATGGGTAAGCGTCTCTATCTGCGCCCAATCCTGCGCTTCCAGGGGAAGCTGGAGCAGGGCCGGGCGGATATAGGAATTCGCTACATTGGCCCGGTAGTGGTCTCCAACTTGTTCCAGCAGTCTCATCACCTGGGCGGTTCCAACCGTCTGTCCAGAACCTTCGACCGGAAAAAACGATTGCATACCCCAATCATAGCCATCCCAAAATGGATTGACCAGGGGGCAAACCGGTTGCGCATAATTCTATGCGCTTATTGTGGCCCTGGTCTGACACCCTGCCGCAAAGCGCGCGAACCTGCTAGGATGTGGCATGGGAAAGTTTCCCGGCCTCGCGATTCTCCCCCTGTGCGTGTGTACGCTTGCTTCGTGCGGCGCGGATCGCGCAAAAGGGGCGGTTCTTTGGACCGATCAGACCGAATTCGCCATTTACGCCGATTACTTCAACTCCACCCAGGATCGTTACAAGGTGGAAGTCCGCTATTTCGATTCGCCCGCCCAAAAACTTTCCCAGGGGCTTGAGTATCCGGACATCGTTGTCGGAAACTGGCTCAAAAGCGCCTCCACCAGAACCCTGCTTGAGCCCCTGGACAAGCTGTTCAAGGACCAGTCCCTGAGCGAGGACTACTTTTACCCCAGGTTACTTGCCCTGGGAAAAATCGAAAACCGCCAGTACCTGCTGCCGGTTTCGTTCAACATCCCGGCCCTGGTCTTTGTCAGGGGGAACGAATCCCTTATCTCCAACCCCTTTACCATCGGTCTTGAGGAGATAAAAACCCTGGGCAAGGCGTACAACCAGGAAAACGGCGGCTATTCCCGGATGGGCTTTTCCCCAGCCTGGAACGACGAATTCCTCTTTGTTACCGCCAAACTCTTTGGCGCCTCGTTCCGGGAAGCGGCCCCGCTGGCCTGGGACGCCCAGGCCCTGGAACGGGCCATGACGTACAACCGGCAGTGGATCAAGGAGGCGAATACCAGTATCCAGCAGGTTGACGATTTTACGTTCAAGTATTTTTACGATCCTCCCGCGAACCGGCTTATCTCCGGCCATATCCTCTTTACGTACATGGAGAGCGATGAGCTGTTCACGATGGCCCAGGAACGCCGTAATACCCTGGATTTCCGCTGGATTGCGGAGGCCAACACCATCCCCCTGAACGAAGACACGGTCTACTACGGGATCTGCAAGAAGGGAAAGGCACAAAAGGCCGCGGAGGCTTTTACCAGTTGGTTTTTTCAGCCGGAAACCCAGACGCGGCTTCTTGAGTCCGCGCGGAATCAACGTGTAAACGAAATATCCTTTGGCATTGGCGGCGGTTTTTCCGCCCTGCGCAACGTAACCGAACAAGTGTTTCCCCGCTTCTACCCCATCCTGCTGGGTCATATCCCCCCGGAAGATCATCTGGCCCCCCCAAACGTCCTGCCCCGGAACTGGCCCGCCCTGAAAGAAAAGGTGATCCTTCCCTACATGCACGACCGTATCCGCCATGACAACAAGGAAGACGTGGCGCCCCTGGAACAGCGTATCAGCGACTGGATCCGGCTTAACCGGGAATGAGCGGCAGGCCGGCAGCGCATATAAACCATGTGAACCGCGCCTAAAACAGGGTTAAACGATACGACCATCACGAACTTTTATCGTGAACTCGGAACCGGCGCCATTATCTTTTTTCGCCAAATTCCGATAAAAAACGTGAGGAGTACTGTAATGAGCCGGGGAATGTTATCAGCCACCGTTATGCCCAGCATTGGATACGCCATGAGCGCGGGCGGTTCCGCCCTGGGGGGCAGAATGTCCCTGCCCGTGTCCCCCGCCCTGTACATCTACTCCCATTTCCGCCATGTTTCCGGCGTCCCCGCCCCGGAGGGTACGCGGGGGATCACCATCAACAAACTTAAAATCCTGGATGTCCTTATCGAGCAGCTAAGCCGGATCAAAAACCAGGGGGCCGCGGGCTCCACCGGCGCGGAATCCATGTCCGACGAGCAGATCGACGCCCTTATCGAGCAGTACGAGCAGCAGATCCGTTCCACCCAGGCCGCGTCCCAGACTGTCTCGTTCAGCCCCGCGCCCCAGAACGGGCTCGTGTTCAACCTGGTAGCATAAAAGTGTCTGACGCCACGCGCATGGTGCCAGGCACCGGATTTATGGCGGGTTCACCCGGCCTTTGATTTGACATAGGCGGCCATGCGGAAATCGTCGCCCTTGATGTGGTTGAGGAGCCAATCGCCGATGGCGACCGTAACCCGCCCCACCAGGGCCTCCGTGGGGCCCTCTTTCCTGATCTGACGGGTCATGTCGCCTACAGTCACCTTGAACTCGTCGTGGTAGCGTTTGTGTACCAGGTAATCGGGATAATCGTAGTCGATCTGTATTTTTTCCTCGTCGGCGAAGTGCTTGATGGTATAGCCGGTAAGGAAGTCCAGCGTTTTGAATATCTCCTCCTGGCCCTTCCCGCCGGCGGAAGCGGCGATAAGGTTGTTCAGGGCCTGGATAAGCTGTTTATGCTGGTTATCTATCGTTTCATACCCTGTTTCAAGCGAACTGTCCCATTGATAGGCCATGTCATTCTCCTTAAGCGGCCGTTCTACTCCAAAGGCGGAAAATAGCCTGTAGCGTCCCTGCCGGATCGTTCCATCAGGTAAACTTCCATTTCCACCGGAAGATACGCGGTCCCAAAATTGGTGGGCAACTGCGAACGGTAACTTACACTATACGATCCGGTAGGAACCTGGGCAAGGTTTTCCAGGGTTCCCCGGATTCCCCGGGGACGGTAGAGGGGCAGGACCTCCCCGCCGGTTTCCCGGCACAGGTAGCGGAGTTCCTCCGAGGCGGCGCCCCCGCCCACCAGTACGACGTGGAACACGATGCCGTTGTTGGCAAGGTAGGCGGCAAGTTCCGAAAGGCCGTAGCGTTCAAAGGCCGTTTGGGAGAGTTCCCCGGAACTGACAAACACCACGGCCCGTCTCTTTTCCCCGGGCAGCAGGTCCGTGGCGGCAAGGCGCAGGCCCATATCGAAACGCCAGTTCGGATCGTAATCCGAGGCGTTCCCGCGGGCGGCGGAGGCCGCGTCAAGGTTCTCCCGCTGGGGCTGGGCGCCGGCGGAAACGATGGAGCGGAGCCGTCCCCGGTCCCCGGCGATGACCTGGCCTATGTCCCTGACCGCCGCTTCCAGATCGTCCCGCAGCGAAAGGGCGCGCGGGGAACGTTCCACGAGGATCGACAGATCGATGAAGGGGGAACGGTAGGCGGCGGAGACAAATTGCTGCTCCTGGGCGATGACGCCCCCCTCCCCGACAAGAAAATTCCGGGCGTCCAGTCCCACGATTGGGCGGCGCAGCCGGTCCTGAACCAGCACATCAACGGTTACCAGGGGAAATTTTTCCGCGTCAATCCGCTCCACCTGGACAAAAAGCCCGGAGGCCATGTCGTCCAGCCGCGTAAGCACGGAGATCTCCCCGGCGTCGAAATTGGCGGCCAGGAGATTCCCGTTGGCGTCCATCGCCACGCCGGTGATCCGCAGGCGGCTGTTTCCCGCCGTGCCCAGAACCCGGACAATGGCGGAGCGGGGATCGATCAGGAGAACGCGGTTCGTGTCCGCCACCAAAAGTCCGCCGCCGGAGAGGAAGCGCATGCTTTCCGGCCCGGTCAGGTCTCCTACGGCAAGTTCCCCCCGGTAGGTCCCGTTTGAATCGTGAATAAAGATCCGCTTGAGCGCCCCGTCGGCGGTGTAGACCAGGCCGTCCCCGGCGGCGATGCCCGTGGGGGAACTGAAGCCGGGGAACGAGCCCTGGCCGTCCTCCCTGCCAAAGGAGAGGATAAAATTGCCGTCAGGATCGAATTTCACGACGCGGCGGTTGCCGTAATCCACCACGTAAAGGTAGCCGTCCTCATCAACGGTCAAATTCTGGGGGCCCAGGAGATTACCGTCTCCCAGACCGCGGGAACCGATGTAAAACAACCAGTCCCCGGAGGCGCTGAGGACGCTCACCCTGCCCCCCCGGTATTCGGACAGGTAGAGCCGGTCCCCCGATCGGACCAGATCGTAGGGCCGGTCAAAGCCGTTCAGGGGGCCCCGCTTCCGCTCAATGACCAGGCCGTTGACATCGAGCCGGAGGATCTCGTTGCTGCCGTAGGCAACCACCCAGACACTGCCGTCTTCAAGGGGCAGCACCGACGTGGGTTGGCGGTAGTACACGTTGCCCCCGTAACTTCCGGGGTAACGGCCCGCTTCCACGTACCGGACCTCGTCGTCGTTGACGGGCAGAAGTCCCCGGCGGTTGCCCACCGTCTCGACACGGCTTCCCAGCAGCATACCCTCTCCGGAATTCCAGCCGTATTTCTGAGCCGCGAGCCGCCACTGGCGCAGGGCGGTTTCCTCCATGCCGGAGCGGTAGTAGGACCGGCCCAGCCAGTCCAGGATAAGGGCTTCGCCGGGCCGGAAGGCAAGGGCCCGCTCAAAGGACAGGATGGCCTCGTTAAAGGCGTAGCGGTTGAAGGCCTGTACGCCGATACGGAACTGTTCCTCCGCGTAGAGGGCCTCCAGGTCCACCGCATCCTGGGCTCCGGCGCTCACCAGGACGAATAACCCAAGCAGGGCCGCAAGCGGCGCGGCACGGCGCGGTTCCACTACCTGCCCCTTGGGGGTTCTTCCCCGGTAACAACGCGCCAATGATCCTGAATTTCCCGTTCCCCGGAGGCAAGATCGATGGCCCGGCGCAGCCAGGTGCGGGCGCTCAGGACATCCCCATTTTTGAAGCAGGCCCAGCCCAGGGAATCCAGGTAGGCGGCGTTCTGCGGCTTACGGTCCACCGCCCGGCGGCACAGCTTGAGCCCCCGGCTTATATCGGTGTCGGTTTCCACCAAAATATAGCCCAGGCCGTTCATGGCGGTGGTGTTGTTCTCGTCCATCCCAAGGGCCTGCTCGTAAAAGTCCAGCGCCTCCTTGACGTTTTTCCGCGTCCAGGCAATGTAGGCCAGGGTGGTGTACAACTGGGCCGATTCAAAGCCGCTTTTCCGCAGGCGCGTAAGTTCAAATTCGGCCATCTTGCCCTTTCGGGTGATCACGTAAATGTACGAGAGGGCCATCCGGCACTGATAGGAACGGAGTACGTTCTGCCCCGTGGTGATCACCTGATCCAGGTAGATCAGGGCTTCCTCGTAGTTTCCAAGTTTGGTATGGCAGAGCCCCAGGTAGTAGGCCAGTTCCGCGTTATCCTCCACGGAAAATCCGGTTCCGTCCGCCCTGGAGAGTTCCTTAAGGGCCATGTCGTAACGCTTCATGCGGAAGAGCCGTATGCCCTCCCGCAGCCAGCCCCCTTCGGCGGCGGGAAGCAGCGGTTCGGAAGCCCTGCCGGGGGCCTTGGCGGAACCCGCCTTGGCGGAAGCCGCCTTGGCAGAAGCCGCGTTAGCGGCCGGCGCGGTAGCGGCCGGCGCGGGACCGGGCTTCCCCGTTCCCGGCTTTCCCGCGAGCGGCGGTACGGGCGGCGGAGATACGGGGGCGCTTTCCGGGGAAAATTCGCCGGGGATGCGGTGTACCCCGTCCCGTTCTTCCAGCGGGTAAACCTGCGCTTCCCGTCCGGGCCCCTTATCCGGGGGCGTCTTCTTCTCCGCCATCGGCTAATCCCAGATACGGGCCGCCGGGTCGCGGGGGTCCCCGCTTACCGGGTGTACCCAGATGGAACTGACGGCGGCCAGGTTTTGAGCAACCACGTCCCTGTCGGAACCGGTCTGCGGGGCTACGGTTACGTTCCCGGCGAAATAAAAGCAATAACGGTCCCCGCCGGGGGCCTCCATCATCTTAAGGCTGTCGTGGTAGAAACGGCAGGAGGGAAAGGCCGGGGCCAGGCCGGCGGGCCCGTGGGGGCTGTTGGGGATATTCACGTTGACAAAGGTACCGGTTTTCCACCACGCGGCCAGTTCGTCCAGGCGGGAAAGGGAAAATTCAACCGCCATATCCCAGTAAAACGTCGTATGCTGAGTGTCATCGGACAGGGAAAGGGCGATGGAAGGCACACCGAACAGGCTCCCCTGCCGGGCCGCCGCCGCGGTGCCGGAGTAGAGCAGATCGGTCCCCAAATTCGAACCTCGGTTTATCCCTGAAAGGATCAGGTCCGGCTTATAGGGAATTGCCCCCAGCATGGCGGTAACAACACAGTCCACCGGCAGCCCGGAGCAGGACCAGGCGTCCTCCCCCCGGGGCTTCAAGACCAGGGGTCCCCCCAGGAAGGAAATGGAATGGGACACCCCGGAGCGATCCCGGTCCGGGGCAAGGACGGCGACCCGGTGCCCGTTTTTCCGCAGGGCCGCGGCCAGAAGCAGGATACCGGGACTTTCAAAGCCATCGTCATTTGTCAACAGTATGTTCATTGTAAACGTCTAACCCACCCGCCGCCGGGCGCTGATCACACGGCTGCCGGTGGCGATTTTTATGGGATACACCATCGGGTGAAAGCCAAAGATACGCTCGTAATCTTCCAGCCGGTTCCGGTACTCTCCGACAGCCTCCTCCCGGAGTATCGTATAGGTACAGCCCCCAAAGCCCTGGCCGGTCATCCGGGAACCAAGGACCCCATCTATCTCCTGGGCCCGCTTTACCAGCCAGTCGATTTCGGGACAGGAAACCTCGTACAGATCCCGCAGGCTCTCGTGCGAGTGGAGGATGATCCTGGAAAGCGCCGCCATATCGGAGCGGAGAAGCGCGTCCCGGGCGTCGTAGACCCGGCGTATCTCCCGGACCACGTGCGTACTGCGCCGCCGAATCTCCTCCGGCAGGTTTCCCATAAATTCCACCGGGTCCGCCCCGATAAAATCCCGGAAACTAAAGCCCTGCATGGCCTTGCGCAGGGGATCGATGCCCCCGCGGACAAGGGAGGGCGAGGGATTCCGGGACAGAAATTCCAGCCCCTTTTTAATCTCACGGCGCCGCTCGGCCAGTTCCCCCTCCACCCCCAGCCGGGGTACCCGGCTGTCCATGATCAGGATGTGGTAACGGGAAAGGGTGGATTTGATCTTCGTCAGCTCCATAGCGGCCTCGTCCACCAGCAAAAACTGATCTTTTCTGGCCGAAAGCGCGATAAGGTAGTCCACCGGGGCAATGTTCTTTCCAAAAAAGGTCTCACCCGCGGCGCAGAGCCGGTTAAAGAGTTCCCGTTCGCCTATTGATATCTGAAACAGGCCCTTTAGGGCCATAACCGAGGCCACCTCAATGGCCGTGGAGGAGGCAAGGCCCGCCTGTTGGGGAATGTCTCCGCAAATGGTAAAATTAAGGCCCTTAACGGGACAGCCTAACTCCGCAAAAACATGGACCGCCACCTTGATGTAGTTGGCCCACCGATCCTCCCGCTTGTACTTCAGATTCACCAGGGTCGTCCGTTTCCGCTCCCCCAGGTCCGCGGCGAAAAAGCGGATGGAGTTGTCCTTCCGCAGGCTTACCGCGGCCCGGACATGACGGTCAATGGCGGACGAGAGGTACAATCCCGCACCCGGCTCCCCGTGTTCACCCAGATAGTGAACCCTGCCGGGGGCTTCGGCTACAACAACGGGGTCGGATCGGTCTGTCTCTGCCTCATATTCCTTGCGATGGATGGGACCGATATCCAGCATGTATCAAAAACCTCTCAGACGGCAAATAGATAAAGGTATCATAACGAAAACATCCGGATTGTTCAAGGAAAAACAGCCAACAAAAGATAAGGATTATCGCTTTTTTAGTCACTTTTATGACGGGGAAAGCCGCAACGCGAATCATTGACACCCGCCGCCGGGAGTTTTATACTACCACCGGTATGAAAAAAATCATAAGTACCATAATCGCCAACCGGTCGGTGATAGTTCAGATACTCTGGATATGTATCGTCGCCTACGCCATCGCGTCGCTTAACATCATCATCCATGCCCTGCTCATCTACGACAGGGCGGATGGAGCCTTTCTGGATCCCCGAACCTCGCTTGTATTCGCGGCCGTTTCGTTCCTGATGGTCGTGCTGATATCGGCCTACCACATCAGCACCCTGGTAAGGCGAAGGAAGCGGCGGTCCGACCGGCGCAAACTCTCCCGGTACAAGACCATGCGGGCCAAACACAACGCCGCCAGAAAAAAGGTACGGGAATTTGTGTTCATCGCCCTGGGGGAACGCTACAACGATTAACCGGCGCCGGTCCCGCAACGGCTCCGGCGGTTCGCGGGGTTAACGGATGAAATTTGTCCGTTCCCGCTTGATCTCCTCCGGCGGGGCTATCCCGCCCGCGGCCAGGGTTTTGATGAGCCAGGCCATGTTTCTGCCTGTAACGCGCGTAATCTGAAGCCCCTCCCTGTCCTCCTCAAACTCGCCGGGGGTATTTCCGTGGATCACGCCCCAGTACACGGTGGGGGTAAGCACCACCTGGGCCAGGTTAAGGTAGTTGGTCAACTGCTGGAAGGTGAAAACGCCCCCGGAGCGGCGCAGCGAAGCCACAACGGCCCCCGCCTTGTACCGCAGCCTGGTCCCCGGAAAAAACAGGCGGTCCAAAAACGACTTAAAGGTCCCGGCAATGCCGCCGTAGTAGACCGGGGAACCCAGGATGATCCCGTCCGCGGCGTTGACCTTCTCCCGGCAGCGGTTCACCGGATCATCGTCAAACACGCACACGAACGGAGGCCGGCGGCAGCCCCCGCAATCGGCGCAGCCCCGGATATTCTCCCCGCCAATCTGAATAATCTCGGTCCCAATCCCCTCGTGTTCCAACTCTTCTTTCATGACACACAGGGCGTGGTTCACCACCCCTTCTTTGTGGGGGCTTCCGTTAAAGGCGATAACGTTCATCGCTGACTCCTGAGCAGGTCTCCGAAAAAGGTAGTAACGACCAGTGTACACAGCCGGGAACAGTTTCACAAGGGGTCGCTGTGAAATTCGATCTATTGACATAATTAAAACTTATAATAAAATAAGGGCATTAAACTTTGGGGGATTTTATGAAAATTCATAATTTATTGATGTTGCCGGTTTTTGTCTGTTTTATGTCTTGTACTACAATTGGTAATGGAAATATTATAACGGATGAACGGAATTTACTCCCATTCAAAGAAATTGCGGTAAGCGGAGGAACTGAAGTCCGTTTTCACGCGGGCACAGAATACCGCGCGGTTGTTACGATTGATTCAAATCTTAATGAATATTTTGAAACAATTGTACACAATGAAGTTCTAATAATAACATACAAGCCTTTAAGATCGCATTCATACACAAAGGAAATTGTGGATGTTTATTGTCCAGGTATCGCGGGTATCTCCATATCTGGATCGGGACGTTTTGAGGCAATTGATAAAATAACGACACCGGTATTTAAGGCGAATATTTCAGGTTCCGGAACAATATATGGAACTATAGAATGTAATAGTATTTCAGCTCGTATTTCGGGTTCTGGGGAAATAAATATTACAGGAAGTAGTCAAGAGGC
>JAIRND010000211.1 GCA_031258225.1 Treponema sp.
TTCGTTCCGGTATCCGGGATTAAAAAGCGCCGCGTCTATTCCCCTGGACCAAATATCCATGTTCCGGTATTGTTTTTGAAACAGAGCCTCCATGGTTTGCCGGGAGGGGACCAGAACACGGTGGGCAAACCGGTAAAACCAGGAGAGGTACTTCTCCAGCAGCGGTTTGAAGGCTTCAAGATCAAAATAACGCAGATATTCGCCGTAGTTGGTATGATAGCTCATTACCAGGGGAAGCTTGCGGGTAAGGGCGTAACGCATACCCCGGAAGCCGATCCCCAGTTCGCTGCTTACATGAACCAGGTCCGGTTTAAACTCATCGCATAGTTCATCAATTTTCCGGAAAGAGGGAAAGGCCAGGCGGCTCTCCGGGGAAAGCCGTGTTTTAAGCCCTTTGAAACGGTACAGGTTCCGGCAGGCTGACTGCCGGTTCCCCCGATGGGGCGGCGGATCGTCATATTCGTAAGCCGGGGCAAAAATCGTATGATGGATATGTTTTTCATCCAGATACGTCCCGAGCCTGGACAGGGTATTGGTTACCCCGTTTACCTCCGGGCTGTAGGTATCGGTAAAATAGGCGATTCTCATTTAACGACCCCTTGCGAAAAAGATGGCTTCAATATGCGGGCAAAATGTTAAATTCCAATTTCAAATTCGCGAAAAACACGCAAAAAAGAGGGATAGGGGTTTTTAGAATTTTACCGGTTTTTGACACAATTCCCATACTGTTTTAACATACGCACGCAAAATAAACATAGAATGAAATTTTTCAAACCCGTTTTTTTATACGCCGCCCTGTTTTTCCTCCCGCTGTCCGGATGCACAAAGACAAATGGTGAAGAACCCGCTGAAAAGCCGGCCTTTGATGTTACCGTGTCCCGTGAGGGCAGCGGTACCACCCTGTCGGCACAAGGCGCGGATGCCAAAAATCCGCTGCGGATTGTTTCGGGGTCCGAAAACCAGGACCTGGAATTTCTGCTGGAAGATTTTTGCGGCAGAAACCGCGCGGCGGTCAGCATAAGTTATATGGGCTCCCTTGACATTATGAAAATTTTGCAGGAGGGCGGCGGGGAATACGACGCGGTCTGGCCCGCGAACAGTATGTGGATTTCCCTGGGGGACACTTTTTTCAGGGTTAAGCACACGGCCAGCGTTTATCAAACCCCGGTGGTGTTCGGCATAAAAAAGAGCGTTGCCGGCGCGTTGGGTTTTACGGGCCGCGATGTTTCCGTCGCCGATATTCTCGCGGCCATAGAAGCGAAAAAATTGAGCTTTTGTATGACCAGCGCCACCCAGTCGAATTCCGGGGCCTGCGCCTATATCAGTTTTTTGTACGCCTTCCTGGGCAACCCGGACATGATAAACTCAGGCGATCTGGACGACCCGGCTTTACAAAGATCCGTCAGTGAATTGCTCATGGGCATTAACCGCTCCTCCGGCAGTTCCGACTGGCTCAAAGACCTGTTTCTCTCCTCCGATTACGACGCCATGGTAAACTACGAAACCCTGATCATCAGCGCAAACAGGCAATTAGAGGAAGACGGGCGGGAAACCCTCTACGCGGTGTACCCCAAAGAAGGGGTGGCCATGGCCGATTCGCCTTTGGGTTATATCGACAAGGGCGATTCCGAAAAAGAGGAGGTGTTTAAAAAATTGCGGGACTATTTGTTGTCCGTCCCCGTCCAGACGGCAATCCAGAAAACCGGAAGACGCACGGGCTTTATCCCCATAAGCGAAGAAAACAAAGACGTTTTTAAGATCGATGAGGGGATCGACATCAACAAAACGCTGTCGATTGTTAAAATGCCCGGCGCGGCGACAATAGAACGGGCCCTGGAACTGTACCAGGAAAAACTGAAAAAACCTTCCCTTACGTTTTACTGCCTTGACTTTAGCGGCAGCATGGCGGGCGCGGGGGAGGCGCGGCTCAAGGAAGCCCTGTGGAACTTGCTGGATCAGGAGACGGCAAGGCGGAATTTATTATCCGCCGGTGAAAAAGATGAAAGCGTCTTTATCCTGTTTGACAGCGGAATTAGGCAGATTATCAGCGTATCGGGAAACGATTCAACAAAATTGCTCGATGCGTACCAACTGATAAATGCCGCAAGACCCGGCGGCGGAACAAATATGTACGCCCCCATTGTCCGGTGTTTTCAGTTGATGCAAAACTACAGTACCGGCAGCCATGTCAGCGCCGTTATTGTCATGACCGACGGTGAGTCGGAAGATCATTTTGAGGAGTTCAGCAGAATTTATAAAACCAGTGGCATGGAAGAGCGGGATGTTCCGGTGTTTTCAATTATGTTTGGAGACGCCGATCAGGAACAGCTAAACGGCCTGGCAAAGCTGACCCATGCCCGGGTTTTTGACGGGAAAACGGATCTGATAAGGGCCTTCAAAAACGCCAAGGGGTATAATTGAAAAAGGATAACTGGGTACAGGTTATTATCACCCTGCTTGTCTCGATAGCGGTATTTGTCATAACCCTCATCGTATTACACTGGACCCTGGGGGTAGCGGTCCTTCTGTCCCTGGGCTGTTATGTGAGTTTGAGTTTTCTCTTTATCCCTGTTTCAAGGATCGGCGGCGTAAATATTGAACACCTTAAAAACAGCGCCGAAATTATGACGCTGCTGGAAGAGGGGGAAAAAGACCTCGCTTCAATCAAAAAAATTGCCGGCGCGTCAAAGGATAACCGCGTAAAGGCACAGGCGCTGGACCTCTACCAGGAGGGAGAAAAAATAACCGGGTACATTAAAAAAAATCCCGCCAAGGCGGTCATGGCCCGGCGCTTTTTTCATTATTATCTGGACAAGGCCAATGACATACTGACCAAATACCACAACCTTATATCCGCCGGAATTGAAACGGAACGCCTTGAGTCGTTGACTGAAAAAACCCTTTCCGCCATGAAGTCAATTGTACGGGGGATGACGCTGCAGTTCTCCCGGTTGATTTCCAGCGAGGTTATCGATATTGAAGCGGATGTCAAGCTGCTTGAAAGCACCCTCAAGATGGAGGATTCATGAAAAAAAGAATCCTGGGGCTTGTTATCCTGGTTCTGGTTATTGGGTCCGCCGTTATATATCAAAATTTTTTGAGGCCGAACACCCGGCAAGTTACCGTGGACGGTTATCTGGGGGGCGAGAAGTCCGGCCTCTTTGACGATGAACGCTTTAGCGGCGCCATGTTAAAAAAATACGGCCTCTCCATTCATTATAAAAAAGCCGGTTCCATAGACATGGTAAGCGCCCCCCTGGAGGAGATGGACTACCTCTTTCCCTCAAACTACACGGCACTGGAACTCTACAAACAAAAATACGGTTCCGCCTATAAGCGGGCGGAGGTGGTGTTTAATTCCCCCATCGTACTCTATACCAGAAAAAGCATATCCGAGGCGTTCAAAAAACAGGGCTGGGTCCATACCGAAGATGAAACTGAATACATTGACCTTGTCAAATTGATAGACGCCATTTTGGCGGATACCAGATGGAGCGGCATCGGCCTGGATGAATTGTACGGAAACATGTACGTTATCTCCACCGATCCCCTAAAGTCCAATTCGGGCAATATGTTCGCGGGCCTGGTGGCCAATATGCTCAACGGCGGGGAAGTGGCGGACGGGGAAAGCCTCGCGGCAAGCGGCGGGGAATTGAAACGTTTTTTCAGCAAGCTGGGCTACCTCGAATCCTCATCGGCGGATCTTTTTAACAGCTTTCTCAAAACCGGCATCGGCGCCAGACCGGTTATTGCCGGTTATGAAAGCCAGATACTGGAATTTTCCGTTGAACACCCTGAGGACTGGGTGTATATCAAAGACGACGTGGTGGTTTTGTACCCGGAGCCCACGGTCTGGAGCGCCCACCCCTTCATCGCGCTGACCGATAACGGCGACCGGGTACTGGACGCGCTGCTGGAGGAAGAAATTCAGGTCCTGGCCTGGGAAACCCACGGCTTTCGTACCGGCGTCGCTTCGGGGCGGGAGGCGGGCGGGCAGTTTGATATAAACGGGGTGCCGGGGCAGGTCAAAAAAGTGATCCAGCTTCCCGGTCCGGATACCATGCAGAGAATTATGGAAATAATCTCAAACCGGTAAGCTGTAAAACTGACTTGTAACAGAGGAGGATCACCATGGAACAGGTAGTGGACAAAGGGGACCTTAATGAATTGGCCGTTTCGGAAAACATAAGCCGCCAGGCAGAGGAACTGGCAAAAACCATCGATGTTACCGACGCGCAGCAGATAGAACAATACGCGGTGGGCATTCAAAGCAAAATTGCCGGTTTCTCCGACGGCGTGCTGGCCAATGTCCGCAACAAGGACTCTGGCTACGTGGGAACCATGATGACCAGTATGCTCGGCGCCATAAGGGGCGCAAAGATCGACGAACTGTCCCCCTCCTCCCTGGCGGGTAAAATTCCCATTCTGGGAACCATGTTTAACGCCTTCAAAAATTTTATTTCCCGGTATGAAAAAATCGAAGTTCAGATTGACCGGATCACAACCGACCTGGAGAAGGCCCGGATGGACCTTCTAAAGGACATCGGCCTTTTTGACATCATGTTTGACCACAACAAAGAGTACTTTAGGGAACTGGAAATTTACATCGCCGCGGGGGAACTTAAAGTAAAGGAACTGAACGAGCAAGTCATTCCCACCCTGAAACGTAAAGCCGAAGGCTCCGATGATCCGATGGCGTCCCAGCAGGTGAACGACATGGTTCAGATGGCCAGCCGTTTTGAAAAAAAGGTACACGACCTGAAACTCAGTAAAACTATATCAATGCAAATGGCCCCCCAGATCCGGCTGGTACAAAACAACAACCGTATTCTGGTGGACAAGATTCAGACCTCCATCCTGAATACGATTCCCCTGTGGAAAAACCAGATCATTATCGCCATGGGAATTTTTAAGCAGGCCAAAGCCCTGAAAATGCAGCGGGAAGTGGACAAGATGACAAACGATCTGCTGCTTAAAAATTCACAGATGCTCAGGGAAACCACCGCTTCGGTTGTCAGCGCGGGGGAAAAGGGCATCGTGGAAATTGAAACCCTTAAAAAGGTAAACGCCGATTTAATCACTACCCTGGAAGAAACGATTTCCATTCAGGAAAAGGGCAAGGCGGCCCGTAAAGCCGCGGAAACGGAACTGGTTAAAATCGAATCGGAACTGAAACACAAGCTGGCGGATATGAAGGGGGGGTAACCGGTTGCGCGTAATTCTATTCGGTTGATCTATCGGACTATTCCCCGCGGTTCATTTTTTTACGGATTGCCTTCCAGGAGGGCAGGTACCGGTCCATAAGCCGGTAGAAATTCCGGTTATGGGAGGGTTCCAGCATGTGGATCATCTCGTGGAGGACCACGTATTCCAGACATTCGGGGGCCTGTTTCGCCAGTTCCGTGTTCAACCGGATGGTTTTTTTGACGTAGTTACAGCTTCCCCAGTGGGTCTTCATCTTCCGGTAGTAGACCTTCCGTACCGTAACGCCGGCACGGGGCTCCCAGAACTTTATAACGCGGAGGGCCGCTTCGTTACATATCCCGCAGTACCACCTGTCCAGCAATTTCTGCCGCTGTTCATACCCGTCGCCGGGGCGGACGGACATGATCATCCGCCCATTGGCGATTGTGATCCCGGGCCGTCCCGGCCGCTCTCCAAGTTCCAGACGGTGGGGCAGACCCCACACATAGCAGATTTCGCCGTTGAGCAGCCGGGCCGCCGGGGAATTTCCGCGAAACCGGGCGCGGTGCTTTTCGATCCACGCGGTTTTTGAGATCACAAAATCCTGAATACGCGGCCGCGGCGTGTCCGGCGGCGCCGAAACGTGAATCCGCCCCTCGCCGGACGGTATGCCCAAAGCGCCGGGCCCGGGCGGGTACAGGGTCAGGCGCAGGTTTTTGACCCGCTTGTACTCCACCTCCACCCTGAAATTCCCAACCAGGAGCAGTTCCGTCATGAACCTATGGAATCGTGAGGAGGGCGCTTTGTCAAGTTCAGACCACAGGGCATCGGCGTGTATTGAAAACATCCCCAAAATGCTGCACATTAGCCTCTGCCGGTGAAAACCGGGATGGAGGCCGGGTTGAACAGAATTATCTCAAAAAAACGACTGTCCGCGGAGGTCTTTGAACTGGTTGTGGAGGCGCCCCTCATTGCCGGGGCGCGGAAGGCGGGGCAGTTTTTGATTGTCCAGATTGACGATGAATGGGGGGAACGGATCCCCCTTACCATAGCGGACGCGGACGGTGAGCGGGGAACCCTGACTATCGTGTTTCAGACCGTAGGGGCCAGTACCCACCGCTTGGCCCGCAAAGAGCCGGGCGAATTTGTGGAAAACATCCTGGGCCCCCTGGGGAACCCCACCCATATCGAAAAATTCGGGACCGTGGTCTGCGTAGGGGGCGGCATCGGGACGGCTCCCCTCTTTCCCATTGTTCAGGCCATGAAAGCCGCGGGAAACCGGGTGCTGGTGATCTGCGGCGCCAGAAGCCGGGAACTCGTGATCTTTGAGGACCGGATCCGGCCTTACGCGGACGAGCTTGTCATTGTTACCGACGACGGTTCCTATGGCAGAAAGGCCCTGGTTACCGAACCCCTCAGGGAGTTCTGCCTGGCCAGCCCAAAGCCGGACATGTCGGTAGCCATCGGCCCCCCTGTCATGATGAAGTTCTGCGCCCAGGTTACGAAGGAACTGGGGGTGCCGATCATGGTGTCCCTGAACACCATCATGATCGACGGAACGGGGATGTGCGGCGGCTGCCGCGTAAACGTCGGGGGACAGACCAGGTTTGTCTGTGTGGACGGCCCGGAATTTGACGGCCACCAGGTGGATTTTGATACGATGATGGTCCGAATGAGGGCTTTCAAGGAACAGGAGGACCAGGATCACCGGAAATGCCACCTGGAACTGGGGCTGGAACCCCATCCGGTTCTCCCCAAACCACCAGCCTGAAAGCGAGCATATCATCGTTACAAGGAACTATCGTGAACCATGAAAGAACTCAAAGCCGCCTCGACGCGGATGCGGCGGAACTGTTAGCCTCCCTCGCGGAGAAAAAAGCGCGGGGCCTTGGCCCCCGGGAACGGATGGCCATTCCCGCCCAGGAAATGCCCGCCCAGGAAAGCCGGATACGGCGGGGCAACATGGAAGAAGTGGCCCTGGGATACGGCGAACATCAGGCCCGTTTGGAGGCGGAACGTTGTCTTGACTGCAAAAACGGGCCCTGCGTCCGGGGCTGCCCGGTGGGGGTCCCGATTCCCCGTTTTATCGCGGAGATCCGGCGGGGGGATTTTAAGGCGGCGCTTGGCATCATCCGGGAGACCAACCTGCTCCCCGCGGTCTGCGGCAGGGTCTGCCCCCAGGAAAAGCAGTGCCAGGCGGAGTGTACGCTGGGGAAAAGCCTGAAAAGCGTGGACAAGGCGGTGGCCATCGGCAGGCTGGAACGCTTTGTGGCGGATTGGGAGCGGGAACACGGCGAATCGACCCCGCCCGCGGCAAGGCCCCCCACGGGGAAGAAGGCCGCCGTCATCGGCTCCGGTCCCGCCGGGCTTACCGCGGCGGCGGACCTTGTCAGGGCGGGCCACGAAGTTACGGTGTTCGAGGCCCTCCACCGGATTGGCGGGGTCATGGTCTACGGCATCCCCGAATTCCGGCTCCCCAAGCGGATCGTCCAGGCGGAGGTTGACGGGCTTGCCGCTATGGGGGTCCGTTTCCAGACCAACTACCTGGCCGGCAGGACCCGGAGCATCGGCGAACTGCTGGAAAAGGACGGGTACGACGCGGTGTTTCTCGGCGCCGGCGCGGGACTCCCCAAATTCCTGGGCATTCCCGGGGAGCACTACGCGGGAGTCATGAGCGCCAACGAGTACCTGACGCGGACCAACCTGATGAAAGCCTACCGGCAGGGCCTTGCGGCCACGCCCGGTTTCCGGTCCAGAGTGGCGGCGGTCATCGGCGGCGGGAACGTGGCGATGGACGCCGCGCGTACAGCCCTAAGGCTGGGGGCGGAACAGGTTCACGTGATCTACCGCCGCACCAGGGAGGAAATGCCGGCGCGGGCGGAGGAAGTGGAACACGCGATGGAGGAGGGGGTCGTCTTCGATTTCTTGAGGAACCCCGTCGGTATCCTGGGCGATGAGCAGGGCTTTGTTACGGGCATGGAACTGCGGCAATTCCGGCTTGGGGAACCGGATCAGTCCGGCCGGCGCAGCCCTGTGGCCGTACCTGGTTCGGCTTACCGTGTTGACTGCGATATGGTGATCGTGGCCCTGGGGAACGAGCCCAACCCCCTGCTCACCAGGACCAGCCCCGGCCTGAGCGCGGACAAACGGGGCCGGATCATCGTGGACGAAAACCAGAAAAGTTCCCTGGACCGGGTCTACGCCGGGGGGGACATTGTCCTGGGGGCCGCCACGGTGATCCTGGCGATGGGGGAAGGCCGCCGGGCCGCCGCCGCCATCAACCGGCTCCTTGCATAAGCGAACCGGGCGGGACATGATGGTGTATATGAACCCCCCGCCGGCCCATAAAGGCGCCCTCCCGCTCCTCTGCCTCCTCCTCGCCCTGCCGTGGACCGTTTTGCTTTACGCCCAAAATTCCGCCGCCGGTGAAGCCCCCCTTTCGGCGGTACAGAACTACCGGATTGGCCGGGACCTGGAAGCCGGCGGCCGCATGGCCGAGGCGGAACGGTATTACAACGAAACCATCCGTATCTGCCGGGACGAGGTAGAGCGAAACGCCGCCAACCGGGACACCTACACCGCCATTACCTGGGCCCTCCAGCGCCAAAAAAACTACGCCGAGGTTATCAGTTGGGGCGCAGAGGGGCTGCGGCTCTTCGCGGACGAGTACCGCATCCTGGAAACCATGGGTGAAGCCTACTTTTACCTGGATGATTACGACCGTTCCCTTGACTGTATGCGGCGTTACACCGACGCCGTTCCACGGGGGGAACGCAGTTCCGTGGCCTACTTCTTCGCCGCCGAGATCTTCCGGCTCCGCCGCCAGTACTTCCGCGCCGACATCGCCTACACCACCGCCCTGCGCCTTGACCCCGGCCTTGCCCTGTGGTGGTACCGGCTTGCCACCGTACAGGAAGCCCTTGGGAACTACGCCGCCTCCGCCGAATCCTACGGGCGGGCCCTGCGCCTTACCCCCAATTACCCCGAGGCAAGCGCGGGCCTGGCCCGTGTCCAGGAGCGGGCAGCGCGGGAAGAATAGAGTTAAACGTTAGTCAAATCAGTCCCGTTAATTCCCGCTGGAAGAGTATTCCCTTATGGTCAAATTAAACAGCCGGACGCCTAGTACGCAGTCATCATTGTAATTGTGGGTTTTTTTGGTGCTTCCGATGCTTCCCGACCCTCCACGACTCTGCCCTCTTTGTGGTGTAGTCAGACACCATTCAACCTGGGTTTTAGGTTTGATAGCCGCCTAAC
>JAIRND010000239.1 GCA_031258225.1 Treponema sp.
GGGCAGATTGTTCAAAAGTTCCCGCACAACACGGTACATGGCCAGGTACGGCACAAAACTGACGACCGACGCCATTGCCGACAGCACGAGCGAACTCCAAACGAGCGGCTTTTTCATCATGGCGAATTCCAAAAGCCGCGCAAGGCCTGTTTTAGGTTTTTTTGTCTGTTCCATAACGTAGTATCTCCATTTATATTTCGGCAGCCTTAACCAGGATGCCGGTCCGATCCGAAATCAGCGAACAGTTTTATCTTTTCACTACCCGCCTCGTCCAGCGGGTAGTACGCGTTCACCGTTCCCCTCTCCAGATGTAAAACCGACGCGCAGCAGTTAAGGATAAATTCGATGTCGTGGGTGATAACAAGGGACAGGATCGCTTTTTCCGCGGCCTTACGAATAAGATCGCAGGTGGCGATCATGCTCTGGTAATCCTGCCCGCTTGTGGGTTCGTCGTACACGAGGAGTTCTTTGCCCGCCGAGACCGCGCCGGCAACGGCGACCCGCTGTTTTTGCCCGCCTGAAAGCGCCAGTGGATGGGTGTCCGCAAACGCGCCCAGTCCCATTGACTCAAGAATAGCGGCGGCGCCGGCCTTCCGGTCTTCGGGGATATTCAGGGTCAACTCGTCCAGTACGCTTTCGGTAAAGAGCTGGTGGTTCACGTCCTGCATCACCATATAGCTCTTGCGTATCCGCTCGTTCCGCCCCAGCGCCTTTCCGTTCAGGGAGACCGTCCCCCGGTGTTTGAGAATGCCGCAGAAGCATCCGGCAAAGGTTGACTTCCCCGCTCCGTTGGGTCCGATGACGGCGGTAATTTCACCGCGGCGCAGGGAGAGGGACGGAATGTCAAGGGCCGTGTTTCTCCCGTACCGGTACCGTAGATTCGTTAGTTCAACGGTTTCCCCCTTCCGCCGGGGGGGAGCCGCCGGAACCAGATTCCGTGTTAGTTTTTGTACATCGGGACAGCGCAGCCCCAGCCGTTCAAGGGTTTCGCTTTTCATGGCGCGTAAGCCGCCGGGTGTATATTCAGCGGCAATCCTGCCGTCTTCCAGATAGATAAAACGATCCGCCAGGTCCGAGAGGTAATACAGGCGGTGCTCTGAAACGACGATGGTTTTTCCGGCGGCCTTGAGTTGTTCCAGCACCCGCCTCATCATCTCTACCGAGTGCGCGTCCAGATTGGACGAGGGCTCATCCAGCACGAATACATCAGGACCCGCGGCGTACACCGAGGCGCAGGCGATGCGCTGTTTTTCCCCCGACGACAGTTCAAAGATACCGCGGTCCAAAAGATCATCCAGGCCGAACAGGGCGCGGGCCTTATCAATACGTTTCAGGATTTCGTCTTTCGGCACGCCTAAGTTTTCACAGCCAAAGGCAAGCTCACTGGTGGTGTCCACATTGAAGAACTGGCTCCGGGGGTTTTGAAATACAGAGCCGACTATATGCGCCGTTTTTGCCAGGGACTGTTTGCCGATCTCGTTGCCGTCGATAAAAACCGCGCCGTCCATAACCCCCTCAAAAAAATGGGGGATAAGACCGTTGATAAGCCGGGTAAGCGTCGTCTTTCCGCAGCCGCTTTTTCCGCAGAGGACCACAAACCGGCCGCTTTCGATAACGAGATTAACCGCGTCCACACCCCGGGTGTCTTTTTCAGCCTGACCGTACCGAAAGCTTACATTTCGTAATTCAATCATGAGCCAACCCGCCACCAAACAAGTAAAAACACGCAGAACAGAACCACCAGGTAATCCTGTACACGAAACCGGACATCCACGATACAGGTATGTTTCCCCCCGCTTTCCAGCCCCCGGGACAGGGAAGCCGCGGCAAGCTCCGACGCGATAGTCGCGGTGGACATGAGCAGGGGAACAAGCATGTATTCCAGGGTCATCATGGGTTTGGTCAAAACATTCCGGGCCGAAATCCCGATGCCGCGAAACTTCATGGCGCCGCGGATGGATGCCCATTCTTCATTGACAGTGGGTATAAAGCGGAACATAACCGAAAAGGAGATGATAAACGCGTCGGGAAGATGCATCCTGCGAAACGCGGCGATAAACTCGGTAACGGTTATGGTGCGGATCAGGAGGAGGGCCGACAGGTAGAGGGGCAAAAACATCCGCGCGAGCCGCACGACGATCAAATAGACATTCCTGACAGGAACGAACACAAAGGGGGTAAGGTAAAAATCCAGGGCAAACATGGCGCAGAATACCAGGAACAGGGTAAGGGCGGTCCTGGCCTGCCGGTTGAGGGACAGGAGAAGCGCCAGGGCTGCCATCACGAAAAATTCCATATGCGCCGGGGGAAACATAAAGGCAAAGAAGCCCACGAAAAAAAGCAGGAAAAACTTTGTCCGGGGGTCAATGGGCAGCGGCGGTTTTCGTACAAGCACGGCAGCCCGCGTGTCCGCGCGCGCCATTAGACGATACCGGCTTTCTCAAAGTGCTTTTTCAAAATCCGGCTTCCCGCCAATCCCCCAATGAAACCGCCCACAATCGCCATGCCGAGGAAGACAAAGATGATCCACCAGGGCGTAAGGCGATCAATGGCATTCGCGTAGTCCTGCCCGGAATAGCCCACGCAGGCGTCAAGGAATCGTTGTTTGGCAAACACCAGCGCCCAGAAGGGCCCCATGTTGGTACAGGCGAAGACCATGAAGCTCAGGATGTACCTGGTCCGCGAACGCGTTCCCGAATTCGCGATAGAGTCCGCGGCAAGCCCAAGCAGTAACGCCCATAAAATGGAAAACCACATACCGCCCATGGAAGTGACCAGGCCGACCAGCGCGGCCAGGATCATGATGGACCAGCGTTTGGGGAGTTTGGCGGCGTAGAGCATATACACGGTCCCCAGCACAACACTCAGGATGAAGGGGGCGAAGATGTACACGATGGGGATAAAGCCGGTGGCGCTTACCACGATGAGGAGCAGTGCCACATACAGGGCCGCGAAGGCCCCGGCAATGATAAAATCTTTTGTCATGAGTTTGGCGGTTTGCTTTTCCATATTGACACTCCTATACCTACCGATAGATTACCATAAGGTATTCCGTTCGTTAAGTTAGTCTGTAATAACAAATAATGTCAATACGGATAAACGCATAGAAATTTTATGGGCGCATCCCCAGCCTACAGAATACCCCAAAACGTACCCTGTTCCTTCCGGATTGGGGCCAGGGCCGCGCCGGCCAGGCCGCGCCGGCCAGGCCGAACCGGCCAGGCCGAACCGGCCAGGGGACTAAAAAACAAACTCCAGTTCGAGGTCCTTTCCGGGCCGGAGAAACCGGGACAGGGCCGTGGAAAAGCCCGCGCGTCCGCCGGATTCTTCGATAACCAGGCCCTCCCGGTCCCCCGTAACCCGCAGGTTCACGTTCCCGGGGGCGCTGAGGCTTAGGGCGATGGTGTAGGCCGGACTGTTCTGTTCCATGAGGGCAAGGAGTTCGGTATCGATGTCCTCCCCGGCGGCGTCGAAGCGCATACGCAGGATCCGCCGGTCCCCTTCCCGGCGGAGCGTGGCCCCCCCGCCGGAGTCCAGCAGGGGGAGGATGTTTTCCAGACGGGTAAAAGAAACCACGGCCTTGGTTACCAGGTCCCCGCCTTCCTCGCTTGAGGAAAAAGAACTCAGCCTGAGTCCCTCAAGCCGTTTGACGCCGCGCTCAAAATCGGCGCGGCTTACGGGGACGACCGGACGGTTCGCCGTACCGTCAAGGGCGCCGATGGCTTCAAGCCGGCGGGAGACCCGGTATTCCAGGGTTATCCTGCCTGTACCGTTGGCGTTAAGAACGATATCGGAACGGAGTCCCACACAGGAGCAGAAAAGGCCCAGCGTCAGTACCGCGGGAACAGATAAGAACCGTTTCATAATATTTCTAAAATTCCTCCGAATAGATACGCATGTCCTGGATCCGTACCGGAACGTCCCGTTCAACCATCTCAAACGCCTTGTGGAGCACCGATTCACCGAAACTCCGGGAATTGGAGACCAGGGCCCCGCCGACCTGGGCAAAGGCCAGGGAATCCTGCAGATCCACTTCCGCCACACTCATATTGAAGCGGCGCTGGAGTTTGCTTTTCACGGAACTGAGGATACGCCGCTTTTCCTTGATACTGTCCACCCCGGGGATCTCAAAAATCATCTGAATCATGGACACAATCATTACCCATATACTACACCATAAGTAGTGTTCATGGACAGTCCGCCCCCCTGGCTCCACCGTGCGATATTACTTCTTGGTATATGTTTTTTTGCACACGCTCAAGAATATTCTCTTGGCGATTCGCTCCTGTCCTTTGATTCCGGGACCATCGTCCTCAACATGGACGGCTCGTGGGAGGGGAAGTTTTTGGCCGGCCTTGGATTCACCACGGGCGGCCGGAGTTTTAGTGTCCTTGCCCCGGGTAGTTCCCCGGGCACTCCCCCGCTCTTTACCCAGGCGGCCGACCTGAGGCTGCGCCTGCGGATCAGGCGGCGCTGGTTTCTGGAAGCCGGGTTTCTGGACACGGCGAACACCTACGTGATGGGCTACCGGGGGGAGGAAGGGGAAGCGCCGCGGTACCTGGGTCTGGGAAACACGGGCCTTGATTTCCCCTCGTTTCCCTACCTGGACCTGGGGGGCGATTCCCCCTCCTCCATTGGGGTGTACGGCAGTTTCGGCGCGGGGAACTTCGTGTTTCACGGCCTGGTCCGTTACGACATGGCCGCGCGGGAAGAACGGGTGTTCGTGGGAAACCGTGAGCGCCGCCAGGTCTGGCTTTCCCTTGACGCCATGGAACGGGGCCGATCCTTTGTGCTTCCCGACGGGGGCCTGGATTCCCCGCCGGAACTCTACGTGGAAGACGGGACGGGGGAATTCCGGGACAGCCGGGGGAAGCGATGGCGAAAACTGGGACCGGGTGAATACGGCGCCGGGGCGCTCCTGGGCCTGGTGGAACTGGCCGCCGGTCCGGGAACCGCGCTGGCGGTATCCTACGCCAAAAACGGCGACCCGCGGCCCTGGGAGGCGAGTCTGGGGGACTACGACGACGCCGGCCCCGGCGGGACTTCCCTGCCCGGTACGGGGAGCGGGTTTCTGGGGGAGGTGAGCCGGGCCTTCGGTCCGGGCGTTGACCCGCGGCTCTGGCCCCAGCCCGGTGAAACCCCCGGACAGCCCGACACGCCGGGCCGGGACCGCCTGAGCAACGGGGCCGATGTGTTGATCATCTGGGAACGGGGGGGCTTTTCCCCGTTTGAGCGCATGAACCGTTACCGGGCCCCCACCGGCGCGGTAAGTTCGGCGCGGCTTCTGCGCCGTTCCGGCGGCGGGGAGACAGGGGAACCGGAGGGCTACGCCCTGTTCCCGAGGGGGGAATTACCGGCGGAACCGGGGGGCTTAGCCCTCCCGGCCCGGGGGGATGTTTGGGAACTGCTGGTGCCGGGGACCGGTCCGGAATCGGAACCCCGGCATCCCCGGTCCCGCTGGCCCCTGACGGCGGGGGATTACGCGGGGATCTACCTTCCCGGCCGCGCCGTTAACGCCGGTATGGCCCTGTGTTTTACCGGCTATGGCGGCGCCGGGGACCTGGTTATCGGCGCGGATATTGTGCCCGGTTCCATACGGGTCTACCGGGGGGCCATGGAGGATGGGGAATTCAGCTATGAGGAGGGGACGGGCCGGGTCGTGCTGCGGCGGCCCCCCCTGGAGAACGAGACGATCCGTATCACGTATCTGAAACGGAGCCAGGAGGGCCGTTCCGGCAGTATCGCCGCGGGCCTGGGGACGGAGTACCGGGGGGAGCGTTTCGGCGTCCGGGCCGCCCTGGGATTCCGGGGGAACCTTGGCAGGACCTACGCGGAGGGGGAGCGCGTCGAACGGAGAACCCTGGGCCTGGGGGCCGAGGCTTCCTGGGACTACGGGGATTTTTCCGCCCGGCTGCGGGGGGGCCTTGGCTTCGATCTGCCCGACGACGGTGGTCTGTACCGGGCCGCCGGTATGGAGGGGGCGGAACACACGCTCCCGCTGTCCGCCGATCCGTTTATCCCCCCGGCCCCTGGCGGTCTCGCGGCCTTTTCCCCGTCCATGTTGAACCGGGGGAACAGGGCGCGCCTGGTGTACCGGAACTACCGGGAAAACAGGTTCGGTTCTTCGGTACTCATGCCTTCGGATTGGGAGGGGGCGGCCGTACTGGCGGAAAAGGAGGGGCCCTACCCGGTCCGGGACGCGCGTCTTTCCTCCCAGGTTCTGGCCGCCGAGTTCAGCTTCGACGCGTCCGGGGTCTGGACGGGCTTTCAGGTTCCCCTTCAGGAGGCCGCGGCCCTTCTGGAGGGGGCCAAACTTGTGGAGATTCCCTTTCGTCTGGACGGGTTTGACAGCCTTAGCGCGGCAAGTTTCCCTTTGCTGCCGCCCGCGGCCGCCGGAAACGGCCACGGCGGGGATTTCAGCGTCGTTGTCCAATTCGGCGTTTTGCGGGACGGGGAACAGGACTTTGACGAATACCCCGCGTCCCTCGTGGAGAAGCAGATCTACCCCCAACCGGGAAACGCGGACCCCAACAACCCCGCCGCGTACAGTGAGGAGGCCCGGATCGCCCGCGTCCAGTTCTCCGACGAGGACCGGCGGAAGCTGAGGGGCGCCACGGCCATGCGGCTCCTCGTCGTAAAAAACAGCGGCCTACGTCCCATAGGCGGCAGGGTGATGCTGGGAACCCCCATCACGCGCGGCGCCTTGTTCCGGGCCGTTACCGCCGGTCCCTCGGGGATCGCCGCCGCCGGCGACCCAAGCGGCGGCCCTTCGGCGGCGGCGCTGGAACGGGTGGAGACCGGCACCGGGTCCCTGGAGTCCGCCTATCCGGCGATTATCCGCCGCCTCCACCCCGGCGGGGGACAGAGGATTCTGGAACTCCGCTGGAGCGGCCTGGGAACTCAGGCGGTGGGGGTGGAGGGCCGGACCGCTCCCCTCCCCCTCCGCGCGTACCGGAGTCTGAACTTCTTTGTCCGCGCCCCCTCAGTCGCGCCCGCCGGGGCCTTGCTCCGCGTGTACCTGGCGCGGGGTCCTGAATCCCTCAGCCCCTGGCCGCGGGGCCGGGAGGACGAGATCGCGCTGGAGGCGGAGATCCCCCTTGACGTTCTGCCGTCCTCGTCCTGGGCCAGGGTGGAACTGCGCTACGGGGACGATGAGATACGGGTAAACGGCGCGGAAATCAGGGGGGGACATTCGCGTTACCGCCCGGCGGCCCTGCCGGACGACGGCGCGGGGGATGTAGCAACCTCCTACATCCTCATCGTACTGGACGGCGCGGGTTCCGCCGGGTCCCTGGCCCTGGACGAGATCGTCCTTGAGGATTCCGCCCCTGCCTACCGGGTTTCATCGGACGCCGCGTTCCGATGGAACCGTAACGGGGCCCTGGTTTCCTACGGGGATACGCCGCTGCTGGAGGATCTCCGGTTGGGACTGGACCTGGAAAACACCCTCCGGGGTTCCGTTCCGGACGTGAAAGGAAGTGAGCGCTTCGACTACTCAGGCCGCGCATCGGGGGAAACCACGGTCCTGGGGACAAACCTGTCCGTCTATCTGGACCTGTACGGACAAAGGTCCGGTAGTATCCGCGGGGGCCACGGTCTTTCCCGGTCTTTCGGGCCGCTCGGTCTGCGCGAATCGTTTTCGTATGACGGTTCCAGGACGGATCACCTGTTCAGTCTGGAGGTGACGGAACCCGTTCCGTTCCGTTCCAGGATCGGCGCCGCCGCCGTGTATCAGGGAGAAACCCGGGACCGCCGCTGGGACCTTTCGCTGAATTTCGACCCTGCCGGGAGACCCGGTTTTCTCCCGGCCCTTTCCCTGGGGGGCGGTCTTGCCTGGACCGCCCGCGGCGTGGAATCCCGGATGCCCGGATACGGCGCGGCCTGGGTCAAAACCTGGTCCGTGATGATCCCCCGCCGGGGGGAGGGGGAAAGCGGGAGGGAGGGGCGGGGCAGCGTCCGTATCTCAAAGGACCTGGGCGCGCTGGGCTTCGCCCTGGCCCTGGAGGGGAAGATCACCGCTTCAATCCCCCAGGTTCTCAGCCGCTCGGAGGCCCTTGTACGGTTGGATATTCCCCTGCGCTTGGGTTCCACCAGGCTGGACATGAGGGGGGAACGGGCCCTGCTCCGCGATCTCCGCGCCGCGGGAAGGGACGGCGGGGAGGACATGGAATTTTTCGGCGCCTTCCTTGGGGATATGCTCCCGCTCAGTGTTCCCCTCTACGCCCTGTGGGACAGCGGATTGCCCGGCCGTCTGGCGAAAAGCGGTCCGGAACACACCCACGAGTACTCCCGGTTCAGGGACAGTGTTTCCCTTTCACTGACAGGGAACCCCGGTTCCTCCCGGATACCCCTGGGGATCGGCGCGGCCCTGGGACGAACGGTGGAGAAGAAGCTGGACACCGTCTCCGACCTGCTGGATCTGAGCGGGACCTTTAGCCATTCAAGCGCGAATCTTTTTGGCGCCTGGGGGCGGCGGCCCCTGTTTCGTTTCTACCGCGGCGATGAATTTGATTACACGCTGGAAACGGCGGTGATGGTTCCACGGGGAGGGGACGTTTCCTGGCGGCTTGTCTCCTCCGCCCACTTGGGCTTTTTCGGTTTTAGCGGGGGGAGCCTTAGCCTTTCCAACCGGTTTACGATAGGAACGTACCGGCGGGGAACCTACCGGGGCCCGTCCGCGCCGGACTGGGTGGAACATCTGGAACTCCAGTGGGAGCGGCCCTCCGGACGGAGTCTTGTCAAGGCCCTGTGGGACTACGCCGTCTCCGTCATTAGGGCACGGGCCTCCTGGCTGGTACTGTCGGGTATTCCGGAGGCCCCCTACGAAAACCGGCTCAAGGAACGCCTGGAACTGACCCTGGACCACGGCGGCGATTATCTGACGCTCTCGCTTACGGGGGGGCACGAGTCCCACATCATCATAAGCGGCAGGCTCGATTTTTCGGTATGGCTTGACCTGGGCTGCCGCTGGGATGAAAAAACCGGCGCCCTCTCCGTTTCTTTTTCAACGGGCACGGGCCTTAAGGTAAGTTTTTGAGCAGCTCCTGAATCTCCGCCCGGCTTGTTTCGTCAAGCCGCCCGTCCCGGGACAGGGCCTCAAGTTCCTCCCGGTCCGCGAAGCCGCCCTCCACGGCGGCCTTTAGTTCGGTCAGGCCCTGGGGATTACCGGAGTCCGCGGTAAGGTAGACCCGCGCCAGGCTAAAGCGGACCTCCGCCGCCGTAGGTTTCGCGCTGTCCGGCGGAAGATTGCCCAGGGCGGCCTGGTACTCCTCCAGCGCCCTGGCGTAGAGTTCCGCGTCTTCCAGAACCCGCGCGTACTCGTAACGCACCCGGCTGTCGTTGTTGGAGGCGAGCCATTGGGCGTAGCTGTCCGCCGCCTCGACCTTTCCCAGGGCCCGTTGGATACGGGCAAAGAGGAGAAGCATGTCCTGGCTGTTTTCAAGGGCGTGGGGCCGCGACAGGATCAGATCCTCCGCGGCGGCGTACTTTTCCATCGCGTAAAGCACCAGCGCGTGGTTGTACCCGTCGTCGGCGTTGTCCGGAACCAGGGCCGCAACCCGGCCGTACAGCCGTTCGGCTTCCGCCAGTTCGCCGCTCATGATCCACGTGTAGGCCAGGGCCCGCAGGGCCATGACGTTGTCCGGGTCCCGCTCCAGCACCGTTTCAAAGTACTCCGCGGCGTCTTCGTAACGGCCCGTCTCGAACGCGATGCGCCCCAGGTTGTACTCGCTGGCTATTCTGGTCCTGCCGGCGGATCGGGCCCTGGAAAGCCAGCGTTCCGCCTCCTCGTATTTTCCTATCTCAAAGTAGGCCATGCCGATGGAGTAGTATTCCTCCGCGCTCGCGCCGAAACTCCGGCAGGAAAGCGCGGCCGCCTGACAGAAAATCAGCGCCGCCGCGGAAAGCGCCAGCGGCGTTTTCATTTTTCCACCGCCGTTGACGGCCCGCGGGAGAGGACGGTATCCTCAATTTTCCGCAGTTGGGCGCGGTACAGCCGGGCAATGTTGTCCCCGTAGTCGGCGATAAGCTGGATGATGTTCCGGGGATAGGCCTCCCCGTCCCTGCCGTTGATCCGGTCCCCCGCGTCCCCCAGCCCGGGCATGATGTAGGCGGCTTCGTTAAGCGCCGGGTCCATCCACAGGGTGTAGACCTCGCAGTTGTTCAGGGCCCGGACCACCCGCAGCGCGCCCTTGAGCGCGGCGATCACGTTGAAGAACCCGATGGACCTGGGCCTGACCCCCTCCGACAACAGGTACTTAACAACCGTTACGAGGCTCCCGCCGGTGGCGTTCATGGGGTCCGCGAAGACCAGGTCCTTCCCGTCAAGGTCCGCCAGGTTGAAGAACGACTTCCCCAGATCCAGAATGTACTCCATGTCGTGTTCCTTCTTCCGCTCGTCCCGTTTGATACGGAACAGCGCGAAGGGGGTTACGTAGCCGTGCGAGGAGTACTCCTCGATCTCCTTGCTCATGATCATCGACGGGAGCAGGGCCCCCCGCAGCATTACGCACATCACGGTGTTCTCGATAAACCCGTCGATGTTGGTGATCTTGTGAACCGCGTAGTTGTCCACCGGGACCCCTACCGGCGTTTTGACGATCAGGTAGTTTTTATCGCTCCCCGCCCTGCCGCCGTAGGCAAGTTTGAACAGCATCTCGTAGGCCCGCTGGATGTAGTACACAAATTCCTGGTTTTCCGTCCGCACGTCCCGCAGTTTCGCGATAAGCCGGGAAGCCTCGGCGTGGCTTTCGTGGGGGGTCTGGAACGAGTATACGTGAAGGCCGGCTTCCTCCCCGCATATCTCCTGCATCAGATTCCCCATCTCGTTGTAGCGGGAGATAAGGCCCTCCTCCGCGTGACGCCGGGTTTCCACCCGGTTGGCGTGGGAAAGTTCCCCAAACAGGATCATGGCCTCCCGGTAAGCCTTGTCCATCCGTTCCAGCCGGTCCCTGTCTTCCGCCGTAAGGTACCCGTCCAGGTCCTCGGCCTTAAGTACTACCGTGTTCATTTTTAGTCAGTATATTTTCCGCCGGGCTTCCGTGGCAAGTAAGCGTTGAAAAGGCATACTTTCTTTTTTTAGTCAAAAAACATATCATTCAACCATGAGAATCACGACACGAGGCCGTTACGCGCTCCGGGCAACCCTGGCGCTTTCCCTGCTTGGAAAGGAGGGAAAGCCGGTTCCCGTCAGCGATCTGTCCGAATACGAGGATATTTCCCCCGTGTTTCTGGAGCAGATCTTTTTCAGGCTCCGTAAGGCGGGGATCGTGGACTCCGTCCGGGGGGCAAACGGGGGATTCTACTTCGCCCGGCCCCCGGAATCCCTTACCGCCCGGACCATCCTTTTGGCCGCCGGGGAGGACCTGGGGGACGCGCCCTGCGATAAACACGCGCTCAGTTGCGACCGCGCGGATTGCTGTCCCAGCCACAGGGTCTGGGTGGATCTGAACACGCTTATGAACAACTACCTGGAAAGCCTTACGCTGACTTCGATCCTGGACAGGAGGACGGCGGCCCCATGAAACCTTCAAACGATCACGCCGATTACCAAAAGGCCGTCGCGACCCTTAAACGGGCGCGCCGGGGCATGACCGCCGCGGACCTGGCCGCTACCGCCGCCCTGCCCCTTCCCGCGGCGCGGGAATTGTTAAGCCGGGCCGCGGACGAGTTCCGGGGAAGGCTGCGGGTAACCGAATCCTCGGAGATCCTCTACGATTTCCCACGGGGGTTTACCAGCCGTTACCGGAGCCTGGGGGCCCGTTTTGGCCGTTTCATGGACAAATTCATCTCCATTAGCCTCGCGTGCCTGTCCTGGCTCTTCAAAGTATGGATTGGAGTCATGCTTGTGGGCTACTTTGTCCTCTTTATGCTTATCGCGCTGGCGGCCCTTGTCCTTTCGATGGCGGGGAATTCCTCCTCCAACAGCCGTTCCCGGAACAGTTCCGGCGGCGGTTTGTTCCTGGCTACCCGTATTTTCGACCTTATCATCCGGCTCTGGTTCTATTCGGAGATCGCCAAATCCATGGACGGTTCCCACGCGCGGTCCGCGCCAAGGCGGCGGGGAAAACCCCTGCACAAGGCGATTTTCTCGTTTGTCTTTGGGGAACCGGATCCCTCCGGCGACGCGGACACGGCGGAAAAGCGGGCCCTTATCGCGCGGCTTGAGGCCAACCGGGGCCTTATTTCCCTGCCGGAGTACATGGCCATTACGGGACTGCCCCCCCTGGAAGCGGAGCGGGGCATCCTGGCCTTTTGCGCCGAATTCGGCGGCAGCCCGGAGGCCACGGAGGAGGGAACCATCGTGTACCGGTTCCAGGACATCCTGCTCCGCGCCGGTACGGGCGAAGGCGGTACCGGGACGGGCTGGGGACCGCTGCGGCGCCCGCGGGCCTTCTCCTCCAACAACAAGACGATGAACACCTGGTTCGGGATCATCAACTCGGTAAACCTGCTCTTTGGGGGGTATTTTTTCTACCAGGCCTTCAACACCGGGATCATCAGGACCACCGCGCAGTTCCAGGCCAGCCCCCGTCTCTACGCCATTACCTATGACCTGGCGGCGTCCGTCCTGGGCAACCCCCACTCGTTCATCATGGTGGGCCTGGGGCTTATCCCCCTCCTCTTTTCATTGATCTTCTGGCTTGTCCCCGCCCTGCGCTTTGCCCGTCTGAACGGTGAAAACCAGAACATAAAAAAGCGGAACCTCCGCAAGATAGGCTTCGGTAAAATATGGGAAAAACCACGGGGCCTGGTCCCCGCCCATATCGACAGCCCCGCGCCGGAGTGCCGCCCGCGGGGGCTGGAGGCGGAGCGTGAAAAGGTTATCACCGAAATGGGTTCCTATTCCCAGCCCGATGTGGAAGTGGACGAGACCGGCACAACCATCTACAGCTTTACGGAACTGGAACGGGAAAAAAGGGCCCTTGAGGCGGGCCGGGCCGCGGTAAATCCGGAGGACTTCAAGATCGGCAAGGTGATCTTCGACAGTGAATAGGCCCCCCTCGAATAAACGGCGGTATGTTAAAACAGAAAGCGTTCCGCGTCCGTGAGCATGCCGCCTGATTCGCCGAAGCTGGTCCGCGTTTCCGGCAGGGAACGTAAAAAAAACTCCCCGTACCGTTTTTTCAGCAGCCGGTTGTCCAGCACCGCCACCACCCCGTGATCGCTGGAGCGGCGCATCAGCCGGCCAAAGCCCTGTTTGAATTTCATCACCGCCTCCGGCAGGGACAGATCCATAAAGGCGTTGCCCCCTCCCCGCTCAAGGTACTCCCGCCGGGCCTCAAAGACCGGATCGTTGGGGGTCCTGAACGGAAGCCGGGCCAGGATCACCAGGCGCAGCGTATCGCCGGGGGCGTCCACCCCCTCCCAAAAGGAATCGGTGGCAAAGAGGACGGAACCGGTGTCCTTCAGGAAATCCCCCAACAGGCGGCCGCGATCGTCGTCTCCCTGTTTGAGGCAGCGAATCCCCTCGCCGGACAGCACGGGGGCCGCCGCGTTGTAGGTGTCCCGCAGGGACCGGTAGGAGGTAAAGAGGACCAGGGCGGAACCGCCTGATACAAGGACCAGATCCGTAACCATCCGGTTCACGAACTCCTGGTAGGCCGGTTCCTCCGGGGAGGGCGCGTCACGGGGAACCGCCAGGAGTACGCGGGAACCGTAGGGAAACGGGGACGGGAAGATCCCCCGGAGGGGCGGGCGGTCCTCCATACGGTTAAGGCCGCAGCGGAGTTCCCAGTAGCCAAAATTCCCCGCGATGGTCAGGGTGGCGGAACAGCAGATCACAGTCCGGGCGGGCTCAAAGAGGCTTTCCTTCAGGTCCGTGGCCACCTCGATGGGGGTTACGGTAAAGCCGGCCCAGGCATCCTGGCCCCCCCTGCCCCGCCGTTCCAGCCACATTACCCTGTCCGGCCGTTCCCGGTACTCCACAAAGGCGTTACAGACGGCGCCGATGTTCTCCAAACGGCGCAGTATGGCCCCTATCTCCCACACAAACGGCTCTTCCCGCCCCTCCCCCGGAATCTTCTCCAGCGGATCCCGGATCAAATTCCCCAGGTGGGCCAAACTTTTCCGCAGGGCCTCAAGCGAAGGGAACAAGGTCCGCGCGGCGTCCTCCCGGGCGGGGCTCAGCCTGAAAACCCCCTCACTCCCGCAGAGGCCCAGGGCCGCCTGGTCCAGCTCGCCGGCAAGGCCGCGGATTCCGTCGATGCTCTCCACGATCCGGTCGAGTTTTTCCTCCTCCCGGTCCAGACCGGGGATCCTGAGGAGCAGCCCCATGCGCCGCCCCTGTCTTCTCCGGTAAAGGCGGCCCAGTTGGCGGAGGATGGAAAGACGGCTAAATTCCTCGGAAAAGAACGAGGTCGCCGCCCCCTCGATGGAGTGGGCCTCGTCCAGGATCATCCGCGTATAGGGGGGCAGGACCACGGTGTTGTCGTACCCCGCCCCCCTTCGCCGGGCCGCCAGGTCGGCGAACAGGAGGTGGTGGTTGACCACCAGGATCCGGGCGTCCGCGGCCTCCCGGCGCAGGGAAAGGACGAAGCACCATTCCCGCCAGGGACAGCGCATCCCCATGCAGAGTTCCGCCTCGGAGGAGACACGGGACCAGATCCCCTCCCGCGGGGAAAACGAGAGGTCCGAGCGGCTGCCGGAGGCGCTTGTCTCCGCCCAGGCGGCGATACGGGTCAGCTCGTCGGCCTCCTCCCCGTCCAGACTCAGCTCTTTCAGGGCGTCGTCCATCCGCCTGCGGCACAGGTAGTTCCCCCGGCCCTTCATCAGCACCGCTTTGATTTTTTCCCCGCCCTGCCCCAGGGCGGCCTGTACCAGGGGGATATCCTTGTCAAACAACTGCTGCTGCAGCGTAATCGTGGCGGTCGAGATCACGATCCGCTCGTCGTTGTCCAGCGCGAAACGCAGAGCCGGGAGCAGGTAGGCAAAGGACTTCCCCACCCCGGTTCCCGCCTCACAGAGAACCACCTCGTCCTCGTTAAAGCCCCGGATAACCATGCGCATCATTTCCAGTTGGCTTTCCCTCGGTTCAAAGACCTCAAGCCGTTTGGCGATTCTCCCCCCCTCCCGGAGGGAGGCGCACAGTTCATCCGGGTCCAGAACCCTGGCCGTTCGCCGCCTGACAGGTTCGGCCACAACGTAGACTTCCTCCACCTGGTTGTCCACGATAAAGGCCCCAATCCCCTCCTCCGCCGCGCGGCCGGCGATGGCAAGATCGTTATCGCTGGGGGTCAGAAAACCGGAAGGGTGGTTGTGGATAAACACGTCGGGGGAGCCCTCGTCGTCGGTAATAAGGGCCAGGACTTCCCGGTCCGTTCCCCGCGCCCGTACCCGGACCCGCGCCACCAGCCCCTCATCGTTCAGGCGGGCCAGCGCCAGCACCTCGTTACCCCCGGCGGCGGCTATTTCCTCCCGCAGAATCTTCAGACAGTCCCCGGTAAACCGTTTCGCAGCCTTCACATCTATTCCTTCACCGCCATGAATTGACGCCTCCCGCCACTTGCCGCGGACGCCGTTTTATATAATCATATCTTGTTGAGGTTATCTATGGCACACAATGAGCGGCTAGTTACAGACGGCGTCTATTGGATCGGCGGAAACGACCGGCGGCTTTCCGTTTTTGAGGGCGTGTACCCCTCCGAACGGGGAGTTTCCTATAACAGTTACCTGGCGTTTGATGAAAAAAACGTGGTGCTTGACACGGTGGACAAGGCGGTGGCCGGCGTCTTTTTTGAGAATCTTGACTATCTGCTCAAGGGCAAGAGTCCGGACTACGTGGTTATCCACCACATGGAACCGGATCACAGCGCCTGCCTCTCGGAACTCCTGTTCCGCTACCCGGATCTTGTGGTTGTTACCACACAAAAATCGGCGGTCATGATCGGGCAGTTTTTTAACTTCGCGGCGCGGGACACGGCCCGGATTAAAATTGTCAAAGAGGGCGATACCCTCTGTACGGGCAAGCGGACCTACACCTTTGTCGAAGCCCCCATGGTCCATTGGCCGGAAGTGATGGTGTCCTACGAATCGTACGACAGGATCCTCTATTCGGCGGACGCCTTCGGCAGTTTTGGCGCCATCGACGGCAATCTCTTTGCCGACGAGGTGGACTACGAGGGCGTATGGCTTGACGATGCCCGGCGTTACTACACCAATATCGTGGGGAAATACGGCGCCCAGGTACTGGCCGCGCTGGACAAGGCGGCAAAGCTGGACATCGGGATGATCTGCCCCCTGCACGGGCTTGTGTGGCGGAAAAACCTGAACTTCTTCCTGGAAAAGTACCGGCGCTGGGCAAGCTGCACACCGGAAGACAACACGGTCCTTATCGTCTACTCCTCAGTCTACGGTAACACGGAAAACGCGGTGAACATCCTTTCGGCGGCCCTGGCGGACCGGGGGCTAAAAAAAATCACCGTTTACGACGTGTCGGCCACCAGGTCCGACGTGATCGTGTCGGAGGTTTTCCGGTGCGGTCATGTGGTTTTTGCCGCCACCACCTACAACGCCGGTATCTTCATCAAGATGGAGGAGGTCCTGCACGACATCAAGGCCCACCAGATCCGCGACAGAACCGCCGCGCTTGTCGAAAACGGCAGTTGGGCCCCGGTTTCCGGGCAGCTCATGAGAGACATGGTAAGCGCCTTCCCCGGCTGGAGAATCCTGGGCTACACGGTAACAATCAACTCCTCCCTTAAAGAGACGGGCCGCTCTTCCATCGAAAACCTGGCCGACGCCATCGCCGCGGATATCCCCAGGGTCCAGGCGCCCGTCCACGAGAAAAACGCCGTTGACATTCCGGCCTTCTTCAAGCTGAGCTACGGCCTCTTCCTCCTGACCACCAGGGACGGGGACAAGGACAACGGCTGTATCATCAACACCGCGGTCCAACTAACCGACCTCCCCAAGCGGATCACCATTTCGGTAATCAAGGCTAACTACACCGACGAGATCATCCGTAAGACCGGAATCTTCAACGTCTCGGTCTTAAGCGTGGACACCCCGTTTACGGTCTTCCGGCGTTTCGGCTTCCAGAGCGGCAGAACCGTGGACAAATTCGCCGATCCGCTTGAACCGCGCGGCGGCGGCCCCGCCCGCAGCGCCAACGGCCTTATCTACGCGCCGGTCTACGGAAACGCCTTTATCTCCGCCAGGGTTGTCGACTCCAGGGATTGGGGGACCCACACCCTCTACACCGCGGAGGTAAGCGAGGCGGCCGTCCTCTCCGCGGCGCCTTCGCTTACGTACCAGTACTACGCCGATCATATCAAGCCCAAACCCCCGGCGGCCGCGGCAAAGAAGAAGGGCTGGGTCTGCAAGGTCTGCGGTTACATCCACGAAGGGGAAGAACTCCCGCCTGACTTTATCTGCCCCCTCTGCAAACACGGCGTGGACGCCTTTGAAAAACTGGGCTAACCGGCCACCCGCGGGCAGAGCCGGCGCATGCGCATAACAGCCATGTATCTTTTTTTGCGAAGATTGCCTTATGTTCCGTAATTTTTCCCCTTTTGTTGAGAGACAGTGGGGTAGCACTTACTCGCCGGACACCACCTGCCGGACACAAAAAGGTTCCCGGCGGGAGGGCCGCGGCTCCCCTACCACTCTTTAACCGAGAATTTACCCTCCGGTTTGTCTATCATCGTGGCG
>JAIRND010000244.1 GCA_031258225.1 Treponema sp.
GGGGCGGCCGCCCCCCGCCCCGAACAACAGTACCGGCGGCAAGTTTTTTCATTGCTCTGCTCCTGAAACAACCTGTCTGATAAACACCCTCACCATACAATTCAACCCTTCTTAAGCAGCCTGGAACCGATCACGGGTTATTAGGATTAATTTGCGCCTTGTTCTGCGCTGGTACCGTCCTGACCCCTCATGCACGAGGGCCATGAACGGTTACATAAGCCAGCGTACCCCTTGCGGTTAAACGTGTCAAGCGAATTTTCAAAAAAAAGTACAAAATTCGTAAAAATTCGCGTGCGCGTCGAGCGTTCTTTAATACACGCTATATATAGCGTATGCTTAAGCACCTACACACCATATATAGCGACGGTAGGTACTATACGTCCCTGGGCCGGTTGTCCATAACCCGCTTGGCCTTGCCCTCCGATACGGGGAGGCTTCCCCCTTCGTGAAGTTCCACCCTGGGGTTGATCGTTATGGAAGCCTGGATCGTCGAGCGTATCTTGTCCCGCAGGGCGTTCAGGGGCCGGGTATCGTCCATAAAGATGTTCGTTCCCACTTCCACCTTGACGGTAAGCCGGTCCAGAACCCCTTCTTTTTCTATGACGATAAGGTAGTTGTTCCCCACCTCTTTCATGGCCATCACCACTTCCTCGATCTGGCTGGGGAAGACGTTCACCCCGTTGATGATAAGCATGTCGTCGGTACGGCCCGTTATCCGGCGGAGCCGCCGGTGGGTCCTGCCGCAGGCGCAGGGGCCGGTGTAAAAACCGGACAGGTCCCGTGTACGGTAGCGCAGCAACGGCGTTGCCTCCCGGCACAGGCAGGTAAGCACCAGTTCCCCGGTCTCCCCCTCCGCCACAGGTTCCAGCGTGTCGGGATTGATAATCTCACCGATATAGCGGTCCTCCCACAGGTGAAGGCCGTCTTTGGCCTGACACTCAAAGGCAACGCCGGGGCCGTTCATCTCCGAAAGACCGTAGGAATTGTACACATCAATTTTAAGGAGTTCCTCGATACGCCGGCGGGTATCCTCCGAGTATGGTTCCGCCCCGGCAAAGGCCTTGCGGAGTTTTATACTCTCCCGGCTTACCCCCTCCTCTTTCATCCGGGACTCCACGTGGAGCAGAAAACTGGGTGTGGCGTGGACCACGGTGGTGCCGAAATCCCGCATCAGCCGGAACTGCCGCGTCGTATTGCCCGACCCGGAGGGGATCACCAGCATCCCCACCTCCTCCCCCCCAGCGTGAAAACCCAGGCCCCCGGTAAAAAGGCCGTAGCTTATCATGTTCTGGAACACATCAGACCTGTTACAGCCCGTACCGTAGATACAGCGGGCCACATTGTCGGTCCAGCGCCGTATATCGTCCCGGCTAAAGTAGATCGTCGTGGGGGTCCCGGTGGTTCCGCTGGAGGCGTGGAGCCGCACCACATCCTCCCGGGGAACACTCAAGAACCCGTAGGGAAAGCCCTCCCGCAGATCCTGCTTGGTGGTGTAGGGAATACGCCGCAGATCCGCCAGGCTGGCAATATCGCCGCTCTCCCGTATCCCCACCCCGGCCAGCCGTTCCCGGTAAAACGTAGTCCGCAGGGCCCAACCCACAGCCTCCCGCAGCCTGGCAAGCTGCAGGGCCTCAAGGTCGGAACGGGACATCGTTTCAAGTTCAGGACTCCAGTATTGGTAGCTCATGCCGGTTTCTCCGTGGTACGGCTTAGCCCGCGGCGGGATTAGGCTCGTTGGTTAACGACAGGAATACAGGAAACGGCCTGTTTTGTAAAGTGCTTTTTAAGGACTGCCGCGGTACGCGGACGCGCCGGAATGGTTTGTGGTATACTGGGAACATGAGGCCCGGTTCATGAAATCATTGATAACCATCGGCGTTATTGGTCTTGGCGGCAGGGGAATAGGGTTGATGGAAGCCTGTGTTCTTCCCCGCGCGGAAGTAACGGTTACGGCGGTCTGCGACCTGTACGAGGATCGCGGGCAGGAAGCGGCAAAACGGGTTGAAAAAACAGGCCGGCCAAGGCCGCTTGTTACCGGGGACTACCGGGAAGTTCTGGGCATGAAGGACCTGGACGCGGTTCTTGTTTCGCCGGGCTGGACGCCCCATGTCGAGATAGCCTGCGCCGCCATGAGGGCCGGTCTCTACACGGCGGTGGAAGTGGGGGGCGCCTATTCCGTTGACGATTGCTGGCGCCTGGTCCGTACCCAGGAGGAAACCGGGACCCAGTGTATGCTCATGGAGAACTGCTGTTTTGGCCGCTACGAACTTATGGTCCTTAACATGGTCCGCCAGGGTCTTTTTGGCGAAATAGTCCACTGCCAGGGCGGTTATCGTCATGATCTTAGAGCGGAGGTGGCAAGCGGCCGGGAAAACCGCCACTACCGCAAGGACAACTACCTGTTACGGAACTGCGAAAACTACCCCACCCACGAACTGGGACCCATCGCCGAAGTGCTGGACATTAACCGGGGAAACCGCATGGTAAAACTCAACTCCGTGGCCTCAAAGGCGGCGGGGCTTCACGACTACATTGTTGCCCGCAAGGGGGCGGAAAGCCCGGACGCGAAACTCAAGTTTGCCCAGGGGGATGTAGTTACCACCATCATTACCTGCGCCAGGGGGGAAACCATCGTCCTGACCCTGGACACCACGCTGCCGCGGGCCTACTCGCGGGCCTTTCACGTTCAGGGCACCAGGGGAATGTTCAGCGAGGACAACAGGACTATTTTTCTTGACGGTGTTCACGACAAGTTTGAGTTCAACGGCCAGGGGCTCTGGGGCAACGCGGACTCCTATTTTGAAACATACGAACATCCCCTGTGGGCGCGGTACATCAGGGAGGGGGTCCAGGGCGGCCACGATGGCATGGACTGGCTGGAATTTACGGCCTTCTTCAAGGCGGCCCGCGAAGGCTCCCCCGTTCCCATCGACATATACGACATGGCCTCGTGGATGAGCATTTCCGCCCTGTCCGAAGAATCCATTGCCTCAGGCGGCGCGCCTGTAGCCATCCCGGACTTTACCAACGGCAGGTGGCTGACCCGGCGGGACAGGTTCTGCGAGGGGTAGCAGATGGAACAAATGGCGTGGTTGAACGAA
>JAIRND010000253.1 GCA_031258225.1 Treponema sp.
GGCCAGGCGCAGAACGCTGATAACTACCGTGTTGATGATAATACGCTTGGTTTCTACCCCGGTAAAAAGATTGACGTAATTTTCAAAGCCAACCCAGGGGCTGCCCCATATTCCGTCCAGAATCCGGTAATTCTTAAACGACAGCACAAACTGGCAGACAATGGGGTAATACCTGAACACAATATAATAAACGATAGGCACAAGGATAAATAAATAGAGCCCCCTGAACCTCCTGAGCCGGACCGAAAAATCAGAGCTTTTCATAGGCAGCTCCGGGAGAAAAGCTAAACTGACAGGGAAAACTATGCGCTAAAACACTACAAGGGATTAACGGGGGGGGGGGGGGGGGTTATGCTATGATTCTGTCCCGCGCCGCATGAACGGTTCGTGCCCCACGGAACCGTATCGCTTGTTCTCAACGCAGCCTTTTTCACTTCACCGCCTGCCTTTTAAGGAATCGTTTCGTGAACTGTGTTCATCATAGATTCAGGCAAAGCGTCTAAAAAAGTAGACGTTTTAGCCTGTTTCTTGGTCTTCTAACCCGGTACAGTAACATACTGCCATGATTTTCCCATAGAGTCAAGAAAAAAATCACAAAAATCGAAAAAAATTACCGGTCAAGGCGGGTCCGGGGGAAGGCTTTCCCCCTCTATCCTTTATCCCGGATCGATAAAAAGGATAGTTCAACCTAAAAATGGTCAAATTGCATAGGCTCTTTGAATACTATACCCCTGGGTAAATCGCGATGTGACCATTTTTTACCTTGATTTTCCGTTTTGTGCGGCAATTCCCAATTGATAGTTGAGGCGAAAAGACGTTTCACAAAACACAGGACGGGGCGGGCAAAGCCTCCGGCAGACATTTTGAACCGACACATATGCGTCATAAAAAAGGCGATGGTCTTTTTTATGACCGGGCCTGACGACAAATTCGTGAACATGGCTGCCGGGGGCTTTGCCCGGCCGGCATTGACAAAGTCCCCGCGTAAGGGTAATGGTACCGTGGGGCCGGGCTCACCGGCGCATCCGGGGAGGGAACGGGCGTTGATATTTTCCGCGAGCAGAAGGACCGACATTCCCGCTTTTTTTGGCGGCTGGTTTCTGGAGCGCCTGCGCCGCTGCGATCTGGCGGCAAGGAATCCGGTGAACAGCCGGCAGATCACCCATTTTAAGTTTAACCCCGCCGATGTTGAGTGCATCGTCTTTTGGACAAAAAACCCCGCGCCGTTTATGAACTGCCTGGATGAACTGGACGCGCGCGGCTACAACTACTACTTTCAATTTACCCTAACACCCTACGGACATGACATCGAACAAAACATCGACAAGGGGAACATAATCGACACCTTTATCCGCCTTTCCGAACGGATTGGCGGGGCCAGGGTTATCTGGCGCTACGATCCCATTATTATCAATGACAGGTATTCTGTTGATTTTCATGTTGACCGGTTCTGCGAAATGGCGCGGCAATTATGCGGTTACACGGAAAAATGCGTTATCAGTTTTATTGATGAGTACCGATTTCTTTCAGATGTTATGCGGCGGCACAGTATCGGCGAAGTATCACCGCCGCTGATCGAAGCCTTTGTGGGGCAGATTTGTCCGGTCGTGAACGCGCTTCCCTCAACAATAACGCTTGCCACATGCTGCGAAAAAATAGACCTGGCCGCGTATGGCGTGCGGCACAATGCCTGCGTGGACGGGGAACTCGTCGCGCGGATAACAGGCGTTCAAAGAAAGTACAGGAAGGACCCTTCCCAGCGGCCGCTCTGCGGATGCGTTCAAAGCAGGGATATTGGAACCTACGGCACATGCCGCCACAACTGCGTCTACTGTTACGCCGGGCGCGGAACAACAAGGGCCGTCTGCGACGAGGAGTCCCCCCTCTTGTGCGATACCATCGACACGGTGAACGACACCGTAAAGATTGTGGACCTGCGGCGGGAGTAACGCGGCTAATTCCGGATCTGCCCTGTTCCGGAGATCAGGTACTTAATGGTGGTCAGGGCCTCCGGGCCCATAGGACCCCGCGCGTGGAATTTCTGGGTACTGATCCCAAGTTCCGCGCCAAACCCGAATTCCCCCCCGTCGGTAAAGCGGGTGGAGGCGTTGACGTAGACACAGGCCGCGTCCACCCGGCGGCGGAATTCCTCCGCGGCCTCCAGGTCCCGCGTCAGAATAGCCTCCGAATGTTTGGTACCGTAGGTGTTGATGTGATCAATGGCCTCCGCCGTGGAATCCACGGTTTTAACGGCCAGGATGTAGTCAAGAAATTCCGTGCCCCAGTCTTCTTCTACGGCGTCCCGGAGTACCAGGCCGCCGTGTATGCCGCCTATCGCCGCTTTTGAGGGCCCATCGCAGCGGAGTTCTGCCTTTCCCGCAAGCCGGGCGGCCAGGAGGGGCATCAACAAGGGAAGGGCGGCGCGGTGAACCAGAACCGTTTCCACGGCATTGCAGGCGCCGGGTTTCTGCAGCTTAGCGTTCTCGATAATATCCACCGCCCCTGCCAGGTCCGCGCCAGAGTCCACGTAGATGTGGCAGTTGCCCTCCCCGGTTTCAATTACCGGCACCCGCGCCTGATCCACCACCCGCCGGATCAACTCCCGGCCGCCGCGGGGCAGAACCACGTCGATAAAACCCCTGGCGGCGAGGATCTCGTCAACCTCGTCCCGGCTGCCCGATTCGGCCAGGGCCACCGCGCCGGGAATTCCCCCCGCCGATTCCAGCCCTTCCCTGATGGCGCGTACCAGCGCCCGGTTGGATTGCAGGGCCGATGAAGAACCCCGCAGTAATATTGCGCAGCCGGACTTGTAGGCAAGGCTAAAGGCGTCGGCGGTAACATTGGGCCGGGACTCGTAGATAATCGCCGCCACCCCCAGCGGGACCGTAACCTGCTCGATTAGAAGGCCGTTGGGCATGGTCCAGCCGGCCCTGACCCTGCCCACGGGGTCCTCTAGACGGATCACCGTCTCTATCCCCGCGATAATCGAATCGAGCCGCTCATCGCTAAGAAAAAGACGGTCAAGCAGGGCCTCTTTCATGCCGGCTTCCCGCGCCGCGGCACAATCGCGGCTGTTCGCCTCCAAAATAACGGAACGGTTTTTGGCGACAGCCTCCGCCGCCCCCGCAAGGGCCCGGTCTTTTTCCCGGCGCGTCCGCGGGGCCAGTATTCGCTGGGCTTCTCTGAGGGAATGAAAAACAGGGGCAAGGGACATACGGCACTCCTTTAGAGCGAAAACTTAACGCGGAAACTTTTTCCCAAGTTCCGCCAGGGCCTTCCCGTCTACCCGGTAGATGGTCCAGTCGTCCATGGACCGGGCGCCCTGGCTTTTGTAGAATTTGATTGAGGGCCCGTTCCAGTCAAGACAGGCCCATTCAAAACGGCCATACCCGCGGTCAACGGCCAGTTTCGCGAGAAAGGCAAGAAGCAGTTTTCCCAGGCCCCTGCCCCGGTAGGCGGGTTTTATAAAGAGGTCTTCCAGGTAAAGCCCCGGCTTTCCCACAAACGTAGAAAAGTTGCAGAAGAAAAGGGCAAAGCCCGCGTTGTCGCCGTCATATTCAGCGATAACCACCTCCGCCTTTTTCTCCTCAAAGATGTACTTCCCAAGGTTTTCCCCGGTAGCCTCCACGGAGTCCAGGAGATGCTCGTATTCCGCCAGAGAACGGACAAATTCAAGGATAAGGGGTACATCCTTTGGTTCCGCGAAACGGAACAGGATATGTTCGTTTACCCGGTACGTTTCCATTTCTTACTGGTACATGATAACATAGGGCCGGGGGTTAAGGGCATAGACATCGGCGGGACTTAGCAGGGGTTGATCATAGCCAGCCCCGGTCAGACCAGAATTGTAGAAAAGTTTGAACCCCTTGATCGGCATGTTGTGGGCCTGGGCGTTGTAGGCGTAGGTATCCCGCTTGACATTGGGAGCGCCAAAACCATCGGCGCAGTGTACCAGCCTTACCCGCGCAAAGTCACTTTTTACCTGCTCGCGGTTCATGATCATCCGCCAGTTAAATTGGTGGATCACCAGAAGTCGTTCCCCGGGAATATTGTTTTCCACCATGTAATCTTCCATCACCCGCTGAACCTCGTTAAGTTCGTCCGCAGTAATACTGCCGATTTCCTTCATCGGTTTGGTGGTCCGCCATTCCGGGTCCAGCGCCAGATGCACGTTGGAATACCGGAGCCAGGGCAGCATCCGCTTAAGGGAACTGACCGGATCGTAGCGGCCCATCTGGTGATCGATAAAAATAAGAATATCGTGTTCCAGGCCGTATTGAATCCACCTGGTCAACAGCGCGTCGCCGATAATGCCGATTTCCCCTTCCGGCCAGACGGTGCCGAAGATAAGATAAAAGGCCCTGCGGATACCCCTGCCGCCGTTGGCCGCGGCATACTCCCCCGCAAGTTTATCAAGCATGGAATCCAGTTCCTCAATTGGGTAACGTCCCAGGATACCCATGTTTCTGGAATTGGGATGCCCGTAAAAAGCCACAATATCGTTGTTGAGCAGGATGGAAGGTTCCTCGCTTTCCAGGTCCGTGATTTCATTCTCGGCGGAAGCCCAGTAGGGGCGGGAATCGGCGTGGTTGCTCATGGAGATCAGGTAGTCGGTAAAGTACAGGGAGGGGAAGCGGACGCCCCCGCTTATGGTTCCGGTTTCCGCCCGCAGACTCCCGTCCGGGGCCGCGGCGTTGTTCACGCTCAGGGTAGACGGCGCCGTACTCTGGGCCCAGCCCAGGACGGGAAGGATCAGCAGGAAGACACGGATCAGTTGTACCGATGTTGAACCGCAGGAACGCATAGTGGGGCAATTATCGGCATGGAAACCGGAAATATTGAATCCCTTTGGCCAGGCCCTTAGGCCAGGCCATTAGGCCAGGTTACCGGTCCAGGCTCTCAAGTTCCCGGTTCACCTCTTCCAGCCGGCGGCTTAACGAGGCGATGGTCCGTTCCAGACGCTGCTTTTCCTTGCCCAACCTAAGCTGGGGGTCCTCCTCGGCCCCGGCCCGTATACCGGCGCGCACCGTGTCGGGACTCCGGCCCTTGATCAGGGCCTGCTCCGCGTTGAGCCGCTCGTCGTCGTTTCGTATTCCCGCCAGAAACCGCATGTTGTCCGCCCCCACCTGGGGGTCCAGATCGTACTGGTACATCTTTATCGCCATGTCCGCCGCCACACGGGGAATACGGAGCAGGCGGTCCACATAGTCCTCAAAACGGGCCCCCGCGGCGGTACAGAGTTCGTGGGCCCGCAGCAGGTGTTTGCCCATCTCCTTTACCAGGCTGCCATTTTCCAGCAGGTATTTCTTTTTGATAAACTCCGCCAGTTCCAGCAGTTCGGGGGAATTGGCGAATACATCCTGGTATATATTCTTTTTTTCCGCCAGTTCCAGAAGACCGTGGAAGATCGCCCAAAATTCCGTGCTGTGGGCCCGGCTGGAAAGGCTGCCCCCCCGCCGGCAGGCGTGGAGGTGGTGGGCGTATTCGTGAATGGCGGTGTAGAGGAGAAGGTTGTCATCATCAAAATTCCTGTTGTGTATGATGATCTCCCGGCTTTCCGGTTTGTACAGGCCGTTTACCTTCCGGCTCTGCTTGCCGGAAAAAATCAGGCTGAACTCCAGGGGCGCGTCCTCAATGGCAAGGAGTTTTGCCTTGACCTGATCCTGATTCATCATGCGGACCTCCTATCGGCTGGCTATCCAAGTTCCCCAATTTTTTCCAGGGCCAGTACCGCCGCGGCCACGCAGGCGGTCTCGGTACGCTGGGCCCGCTCCCCCATAGAGAGCCGCAGAAAGCAGCCCTTTTCCAGAAGTTCCCGTTCCCGGTCGGACCAGCCCCGTTCCGGCCCTATCGCCAGAACCACCTGCCGCCGCATGGGGCTAAGCCGGGCCAGGGAACCTTCGGGCCGTACGTTGTCCGCCGCCGCCAGAAAGACCAGGGGCCGCGGTCCCCGTCCCGCCGGTTCCCAGGGACGCCCTCCCAGCCAGTCTTCCAGCCGGGGCCAGACCGCCAGATCGGGAATCGTGGTATCCCGGCTTTGGGCCGCCCCCTCTATCAGGGCGGAACGGGCCCCCCCGTCCTTTAACAGGTTGGTATCCCGGTAGTTTTTATCCCCCAGGTCCGTACCAACCAGGTCCACCGCGGAGACGCCCAGACTGGAAAGGTCCCGCAGGAGCCGCCGTAACTGAATGGGCCGGGGAAAACCCACGGCCATTCGCAGCGAAAACCGCCGCGGCGGGTCGTCAAACAGGCGGAGGGAGAAGGACAGGGAACCGTCCAGGTTGACCTTTTCGATGGTCCCCACCCCCCGCTGCCCCCCCAGAATACCCGCGTCAAAGGTATCGCCGGCCTTTTTGCGCAGCGTCTTGAGCAGATGCGCCGTCCGTTCATCCCGGCGGGGCAGGGGCCTGCCCAATTCACGTTCCTCAAACAGAATAAGGTTCATCGACGTTCCTCAGTACCCGATTTTGCCGTATAACCGGCCATTCCGTATACCGCACACCATATAACCCTTGAATAAGCGCCACAAAAAGCGGATATTTGAAATGAACCGGAAGGCAAAGCTTCCGGAAATTTCATGCCAGAAGTCAGAGGAACGGATGGGTGATTTCATGTCCGGCGATAACCGGAATGACAAAAAAAATCAAAAGGGCGGGGGCCCCCAATGGCCTTTTAAGATGCCGGACTTTAAACCCTTTGGGGGCTGGAAGTTCACCATCGTGTATATCCTTATCCTTATCGTGGGGATGAGCCTTTTCAACTACGTGTTTCTTGGCCGGGTTAATCCCACCATTGACTTTTCCGAGTTCAAAAACAGAATCGCCAGCGGGGAAATTAAACGGGTTGAATTGACCGATTCCTACTTTACCGGTTATACCTCCACGCGCCAGACCCCGTCTCTTGGTGTCCCGGTGCGTAACCCCTACATGACGGCGGACCAGGTGTACCGCACGGTCCCCATCAACGATCCGGATTTTATCAAGCTGATGGATGAAAAAAGCGTGGCCTACTACACGCCCCGCCGGGAGGGGAGCGCAATTCTCAACATCATCTTTTCCTGGGTTCTGCCCATTGCCTTCTTTTTCTTTATTTGGCGCTTTGTGATGAAACGGCTTGGCAATATGGGGGGCAACGTGCTTTCCGTCGGGCAGAACCGCGCGGTAATCGTTGCCGAAGGGGATATTACAACGCGGTTCCGTGATGTGGCCGGCGTGGACGAGGCAAAAGAGGAACTGGTGGAGGTGGTTGACTTTTTGAAGAATCCCAAAAAGTACACCGACATTGGCGGCAAAATACCCAAGGGGGTGCTGCTCGTGGGCCCCCCCGGTACGGGGAAGACCCTGTTGGCCCGCGCGGTGGCGGGGGAAGCGGGGGTATCCTTCTTCCGCATGTCCGGCGCGGATTTTGTGGAGATGTTTGTGGGGGTTGGCGCCGCCAGGGTGCGCGATTTGTTTAAGCAGGCGCGGGACAAGGCCCCCTGTATCATTTTTATTGACGAACTTGACGCCATCGGCAAAAGCCGGATCAACAATATCGCGGGGGGGAATGACGAGCGGGAACAGACACTAAACCAGCTCCTTGTGGAGATGGACGGGTTTGACGCCACCAGCGGTCTTATTATTCTGGCCGCCACAAACCGGCCCGACGTGCTGGATCCGGCCCTGTTACGGCCCGGCCGTTTTGACCGCCAGGTTCTTGTGGACCGGCCGGACCTGAAGGGCCGCGAGGAGATCTTAAGAATACACTCCAAAGGCGTAAAACTGGCGGTGGGGGTAGAACTGGAAGCGGTGGCCCGCATAACCTCCGGTTTTTCCGGCGCCGATTTGGCCAATATTGTAAACGAAGCCGCCCTTTTGGCGGTTCGTGCCGGCCGGAAACTGGTGGAGCAGCAGGATTTTAACGAGGCCATCGAAAAAACCGTCGCGGGCCTGCAGAAGAAGACCAGGGTCCTCAAGCCCGAGGAACGGAAACTTACCGCCTACCATGAGGCCGGCCATGCCCTGGTTGCCGCCTTTACCCCCAACGCCGATCCGGTACAGAAGATTTCGATTATTCCCCGCGGGTTTGCCCTGGGCTATACGCTCCAAATGCCCGTGGAGGATCATTTTACCATCACCCAAACCGAACTGTTGGGACGGATCAGTATCCTCCTGGGGGGCCGTATCGCGGAGGAAATGGTAAGCGGGGAGTATTCCACCGGGGCCGCCAACGATCTTACCAAGGCCACCGACATTGCCCGTAAAATGATCACCGATTATGGCATGAGCGAACGCTTCCGCAACGTGGCCCTTACATCGCGCGGGGCCGGCATGACCGGGGGGGAGCGGCAGGAACCCCTGTTTCAGCGGGAATACGCGGAAACTACCCAGCAGTACGTGGATGAGGAGATTGCCCGCGTAGTAGAGGCGGAGTACACCAAAACCAAGGAACTTCTGGAACAGCGCCGCGCCATCCTTAACCGTGTGGCCGCGGCCCTGCTGGAACAGGAAACCCTGGACGAGAAAGAATTCAAGGCCCTCCTGGCCCAGGAATAGCCAGACACTATTGTAGTGGGTAGTTCAAGTTGGATCGATACATACCTGCAAACTCCTAAGCGGCGTTAGCCGCAAGCAGCTTATTTATCGTTGAACCCTGCGGGTTTTTCATGTTTTTTCACTGAAAAAAGCCATGAAAACCACGATTATTGGGCATGCTTTGGCAAGGATCTCGGCGTATGGTAAGGGTCGATTGAACAAAACGACGTGAAGCGGCGGGGGGCGGCAGGCCGGCGGCGGACACTTGACCGAAGCCTTGCGACACAAACCTGATGGCGCAAGGCGAGCGTG
>JAIRND010000011.1 GCA_031258225.1 Treponema sp.
TCAATGAAATGTCAAGTATTTTTCCTGTCTTAAAAATTATCATACCGCCGCCGTCCCTAGCGCGTTCATGCGATCCGCCGCGTCCGTGAAGTCTACTACTTGCGCCCCATGGGTATACCGCCGGTCAGTGTCTCTCATGTCCCGTTTCCGGGCCAGGGCGGACGCCTCCGCGAGGCTCATCCCGGCCTTTTGCAACAGAGTGACGAAAGAATGGCGCATTCCGTGAAGGGTTAGATTGCGTTCCCGCCTAACCGCCGAGATTATCCCTATTGCATCCATGCAAGAGTAAAACGCCAGTTCAAACCATCGCCCGGATAAGGGCCTGTCTGCGTCCACAAGCGAAGGGAACACAAGGACGCTGCCCGCTATGCGCGGTACGTGCGCCAGCGCCTCCGCTACATAGGCCGGGACAGGAACTTTGCCCATACTCCCGCACTTAGGCGCTTTCGCACCGTCCGCATCGGTGTAGTTATGCCGGACATGTATTAGTCCGTCTTCAATATCCGCCCATTGCAAGCCCCGGATTTCCCCGCGTCTAAGCCCGCAGCCCAGCGCAAGCAACACCGCCGCAAGCTGCCGGGGGTCTCCTCCTTCCGTATTCAAGAGGCCGATCAATGACCGGGACTCGTTTTCCGTCAGGACGCCTTTTTCAGTCCTCGCCTCCGCGCTGTTCTTTACATCCGCGCATGGATTGCTTTTTACCAGACCGCGCCGGAGCGCCTCGCCTATCGGCACTTTTACGCATTGGAGACAGATATTGATTCCCCGTGCCGATAAGCCGCGCCCGGAAAGCCATGTACGCCATTTTTCCAGTGCGTCCACAGTCAAACCATCAAGGGTCAAGCCAATGAAGGGAGTGTAGGTATCGATGTAGTTCTTTATTTTACCCAGACAGTTTGCCGTATACGCAGCCGATATAGGCCGCCCCTGGGCTTTCCGGTCGGCGGGGTAGGTCTCGCCCCAGAAGGTTTTCAAAAAGGGAATAAGCATCCGTTCCGGCTTCGGCCTGTCGAAGGCCCCGGTAGCCAGCATGGACCGCGCCGCTCGTTCCGCCAAAGACTTTGGGCTTGTGATAGGAACCGCTGTAGAGCGTACCGTACCCCACCTGCCCTCATCGAAAAGCCATATTTTTGCGTACCAGTAAGGCCGGTTTTGAAACCGGAATACCGATAGTTCCGCATGCCGGGTTATAGTAACCATGCGCATAAAACCCCTTGGCGGGTAACACTTTGGGTCACACCGCCTAAAATTGAGTTATAGCGCCGGTTTTTCCGGTAGCTAATTCCTTATCCTGTAAAGACTTACAAACAGCGGCTGAAGGGAGTCGAACCCTCGTCTCCAGCTTGGAAGGCTGGGGTAATAGCCGTTATACGACAGCCGCGTTGGTTTATTCGTACCGCTGTCACTATAGCCAGATCGATTAAAAAAGTCAATTCCCCGCATTGCGCCGCTCAGTGCCACTCACTCCATATCCGGTAAAGCCCTTCACGCTCGGCCACCAGGTGATCCTTTTCCAGGGCCGCAAGCACCTGGTACATGTCTTCCTCGCTGTCAATGCCGGTACGGTCCATCAATGCCTCCAGCTCCAGTTGTCCTGTTATGGCAAGGGTCCTAATTACCAGTCCCCGGCGCTGCCGGAAGGAACCTTCAAACGGGGTCTGGATGGTATAGTGGGCGCTCCGGCGGTTCGGATTTGGGGCAAGTTTTTTAAGGGCGGCTCCATAATCCATAAGAGCGTAATACCATCTACGGGGATTGGTCCAGTCGAGGCATGTTTTTAAAACAGGAATGAGTTCCTTGTCCCGTACTCCGGTCTTATCCTTGAAAAAGAAGTGCAAAACCGCCGCGCGGATATTTGTTTCAATAAAAACCATGGGAAGGTTATACGCGAAGCAGGGCACAGCCCGGGCGGTATAGGGGCCTATACCGGGCAGTTGTTCCAAATCCCCCGGCCTGTCCGGTATTTCACCGTCATACTCCTTGATAATTCTGCGGGTACAGTCTTTAAGGTGATAGCAGCGATTGTTGTAGCCCAGTCCGTACCAGGCGCGCAACGCTTCCTCCATAGAGGCTTTGTGAAAATATTTGGGAGACGGCCACCTTTCCATCCAGCCGCTCCAGTACTCAACAACCCGTGTTGCCTGGGTTTGCTGGAGCATAAATTCCGACACTAATACTCCCCAGGGCCGGGTGTCCTTCCGCCAGGGGAAAACACGCCCCTCCTTCCTGTAATGAGAATAAACCGCATCCTGGAAGGCGCTAATATCCCTGGCTGAAATATCGATACCCATTTCGTATTCAACCCTCTCTTGTTTTATGTGTACTATCGATAATGAGCCGGGCAATTTTGTCAGGGTCAAGATCGTCCGTATCAATTATCATATCCGCAAAGCCGTAATCATCATTGTCGATCCGGTAAATTCGCAGGTACCGTTCCCGGTCCTGGCGGTCCCGTTCCGCGGTAAAGGCCGTTACTTCTTCCAGGCTTCCCCCTTCCCGTTTCATGATCCGCCCCGCCCTGGTTTGCGAACGGGCCCTTAGATAAACTTTTAGGTCCGCTTCCGGCAGCATCCATATTGCCAGCCGGGAACCCAGAACACAGCCCCCCTCTTCCCGCGCCAGGGCAACCTGGCGGCTGTCAACTTCCCGATCCCAGCAATCATCACAGGAGGCCTTTTCCAAAACCTCCCTAAGGGTGATCCCCCGCTCTTCCGCCAGGTTTCTGAACGTAAAATTGATAAAGCGCAGACCCAGAGTTTCCGCCACCAGTCTGCTTACGGTTGTATTCCCGCAGCCGCTTTTACCGGAAATGGCGATTTTAAGAGAATCCCGCGCCTTATCCCGGCACGCCGGGTTCTGGCCGCTATTCAACATTACGAAGATCCTCCCTTACATTTTCCAGCGCGTTTTTCATATCCACCACCGCGCGGCTTACCTCGATCTGGGACGCCTTGGAGCCGATGGTATTTATTTCCCGGTTCATCTCCTGGCTGAGAAAGTCGAGTTTTTTTCCGGAACCGGGGCTCCTCCCGACTTCCGCCCGGAATTCCGACAAATGCGACCTGAGCCGGGATATTTCTTCTGAAATTGTATATTTTACCAGCAGAACCGCCGTTTCCGCGAGGATACGGTTTTCGTCGATTCTGTCTCCCAGAAGTTCCATAAAACGGCCGCGCAGGTTTTCTTTTAGGGTGGTCTCGAGTTCTTCCGCGTGAAGGGCCACCTGCCCCAGCGAATCCTCAATTACGCCAACATGGGAAAGAATATGCTCCCGGGTATGCCGCCCTTCCCGGTCCCGTTCCGCGGCGAAACTATCCAGGGCTGTTTTCAGCGGATCTTCGATCCGTTCCCAGTAGCGGTCCTCGTCCCGCAGCCATTCTATCTCCAACACCCCTTCCAGACTCATAAGGGTTTTAATATCCGGCTTTTCATCAACGCGCAGGATTTCGGCCAGGCTGTCGAAGGCCGCCGCATAGGCTGTTACGGCTTCGTGGTTCACCGTAACATTGAAGGGAGAGTTTTGATCCCGGTAATGTACCGTTACATCGATCCTCCCGCGCGTACAGACCCGGCCAATCAATTGCCGTATGCGCTGTTCCAGCGGTGAGAAATAGGGGGGAAGAAAAAAATTGATCTCGAGAAAACGGCTGTTACAGCCCCGCAGTTCCACGGAAAGGCTGTAAAGTTCCTCCCGCCGCTCCTGACAGGCATAACTGGTCATGCTTTTCACCGGCTTTTCCCCTCCTTCCCGCGGTAGTAGTTGTACAATTTTTCCCCCAGCGTCCAGTTGTTTCCCGCGCCCATCGTAACAAAAAGATCATCCGCCTTTAGCATGTCCCTGAGCGGGCCCTCCGCCTCATCAGGTTCATCGGTATAATAGACCCCGTCTTTTTTCCCGGCGGTCTTTTCAAACAGAACCCTGCCGGTAACACCGCCCGAATACTGTTCCCGGGCAGACGCGTATATTTTATGGAGAAACACGATGTCCGCCCCGTTAAGGGATTCGGCGAATTCATCCAGCAGGGAAGCGGTCCGGGTATAGGTGTGGGACATAAAACTAACGATGATTCGCCTGCCGGGATAAAATGACCGCAGGCCGTCCAGGGTCGCTGCGATTGCCGTAGGATGATGGGCGTAATCGTCCATAAAAAGAATGCCGCCCGCTTCCCCCAGGATCTCCTGACGCCGCTTGGAACCGGCGAATTCTTCCAGTGCCTTCCTGACCTGTTCCCGCCGTTCCTCCGTCCAGCCGCTTCCCGCCGTTCCATCGCCGAACTCCCCGGCAACCAGGGAAGATGTAAGGGCCAGGGCGGAGGCGGCATTCAGGGCCTCGTGCCGGCCGGGGATACGCAGCGTAAGTTCACGCGGGAACCCCGCCATCTTCATCTCCGCCCGTCCGTCCAGGATCCGGTAGGAAAGAATCCGGTACTCCCCTTCCGCCGTAAAACCGTAGGGGACAAGGAGCGGCGCGGAGGCTTTGTTTTTTATTACCGCCGCCACTTCCCGCGCCCCCGGATCATCGGCGCAGTAGATAAGTTCCCCGCCGGGGGGGAGGAGCCCGCAGTATTCCACAAACGCGTCCCGTATCGATTCGTAGTTTGGATAGTAATCCTGATGATCGCTTTCCACCGCGGTAAGAACGATTCTGCGGGGATGAAACGACAGAAAATGCCGCCGGTACTCACAGGTTTCCGCGATGAAATATTTGTTTCCCAAATTCAGAGTGGAGCGGTTATTAAAACCCTTGACGGCGCTTCCCGCGAGGACCTGGGCCGGGAGCCCGGCGCCCCGGATCAGGTGGCCGGCCATGGCGGTAGTGGTAGTCTTTCCGTGGACTCCGGCGATGCCCGAAGAATCAAAATACCGTGAATAAAGGCCCAGGGCATCGGTGTACTTAATGATGGTCAAACCGCGGTTCCGGGCCTCCGCCATTTCCGGGTTTCCCTCAAACGTGTAGGCCGCCGAATATATGACCAAATAAAAATCGTCCCGGATATGGGACGGTGAAAAAGTCTCGTGATAGGGGATGCCCAGAGCTTTAAGAATGCTATCGGTATAAAAGACATCGTCCCTGTCGGAACCTGATACGAGGAATCCCGCGCCGGACATTAACTCCGCCAGGGCGCACATGCCGGTTCCCTTGATGCCGATAAAATAGATCCGCGAACCCGGGGGGGCGAACGATTCGGACCGGCGGGGATTGGGATGATCCGCTATGGAATTCATACGAAATCATACTCTATGTACTTCCCCCTTTGCAACAGCGCGGCCCCGCTGTGTCCTTGCCAGGGAACGGGGAAATATGGCATGATGCGAAACCGTTTATGAGCGCAATTGAGAAATTTTCCGGTTCTTCCGATGTGTTCGCGTGGATAAGCCGGTTCATTAACATGGGACGGGGGCAGAGCTATAAAAGTTTCCGCCTGGATCGAATGAGGGTGCTGTGCGATCTTGCCCATAATCCCGAACGGGCGGCCCCGGTTATTCACGTGGCGGGATCGAAGGGGAAAGGTTCGGTTACCGGCATGACGGCCGCCATCCTGAACGCGGCGGGCATCAAAACCGCCCGGTACGCTTCTCCTGACGTGATGGAAAAGCGGGAACGGATAAGCCGGGGGAACACGTTCTTTGACGAATCGCTATACGCCGAAGCGGGTAACGAACTGGCGGCGGTGGTGGAACGGCTGCGCGGTTTGAAGGGGCCAGAGGGGTGTCTTTTTGACCCCGGCCGGGAAGAGGGGGAAGACGTTACTTTTTTTGAGCTTATGACCCTCTATTTTTTCCTCTGCGCCCGGTACGACGGCTGCGACGCCATGGCGGTGGAGACCGGTATGGGGGGGCGGCTGGACGCCACCAACATTGTCAGTCCCCTGGTAACGGTGATTACCCTTATCGAACTGGAGCATACCGAATATTTGGGGACCAGCCTGGAAGCTATCGCCGCGGAAAAGGCGGGGATCCTCAAGGCCCATACCCCCCTGGTTCTTGCCGCCCAGGAGGAGGAAGCCCTGGCGGTGTTCCGCCGGGAAGCCCGGGCAAAGGAGGCGCCCCTTCTCTATTTTCCCGAGGCGGCGGAAACGCGGGATATAGAGGTAAGCAGGGAAGGGACCCGGTTCAGTCTGCGGCTGTTCCGTGAAAAGCCCGAAGAACTGCGTCTTTCGGTAAAGATACCCGGAGAAGTACAGGCCCATAACGCGGGACTGGCTGTACTGGCCGCGCGGCAGGCCTATCCCCGGATCGGGGGGGAGGACATACGGAGGGGTCTTGAGGATTTTAGCCTTCCCGCCAGGTTCGAGCAGATCATGAAAGAACCGGAACTGGTGATCGACGGCGCGCACACGCCCAAAAGCGTGGAACAGTGCCGCGACACGTTCCTGTCCCTTTACGGTGAGGGGGGAATTCTGATTTTTGGCTGTACCGCCGGAAAAAACGCCGTGGACATGGCGGAGATTCTTGCGCCGTATTTTTCCCGCGTCATCATCACTACGCCCGGTACATTCAAAAAGAGCAGCCCCACGGAGTTGTACCGCATATTCGGGGAAAAGACGCGGAAGACTACAGAATTACTACTGATCCCCGACACCGCGAAGGCGGTTGAGGGGGCCCTGGATGGGAACCGGAATCTGCCTGTTCTTGGTACCGGGTCTTTCTACCTGGCCGCGGAAATTCGCGGGTATATTTTAACCCGCCCGCGTAACATCACGTCGTAACACCGGGCGGTTCCCCAAAAGCGGGCAGCCGGTAGTTTTGCTGTTTTCCCGTGGAGGGGTCAAGAAAGCGGAAAGCCCCGGCCCGCAGGGCAATGGGCTGTCGTGTCTTCCCGTCCGCGGACCCGTCCCGCCAGGGGACCGGGCGGCCCGCGGGGCAATATTTCCCGCCGTAGAGGAGATCGTTGAGGATCGGTTCCCCTATCCATGCCAGGTGGCAGCGTATCTGGTGCCTGAACCCCCGGTATATGCGAAGCGTGAGAACGCGCGGTGTTCCGGTTCCCGGCGGGCCGGGGGGCTCCGCGGCGGCCAGCAGTTCCGTCCGGTAGGGGCCGCCCCTGTCGCGCGCGATATCCCGCCTTCTTCCCGCTGCCGAAAGCCGGGTAACGCACCGGACCGGTTCCCGGACTACCGGCCTTACCGCTGTTCTTCCCGGCCCCCAGGGGCGGAAAAAACTTTCAACGGACAGGGGCAGGCGGGAAAGGAAGGCCCCCGCCGTATCGAAGGGCGGCGGTGGAAAACCGGAGGGCGGCGCGGGGGTAACATCCCCGGCGGGGTCCGGTTTTGGCGCGCAGGTAAGGGCGCTGTACTCCTTGACAAAGGATCCCGCCGCCTGCTGGGCACGGAGGGACATGAAGGCGTCCTGAGTCTTGGCGAACAAGACGAGTCCTTCGGTTTCAAAATCCAGGCGGTGGAGCAGCCCTCCCTCCCTGCCGGGGGAGGCATTGAGAACGGCGGGACAACGGCCGGCAAACCAGCCCAGCAGCGTACCGGCGGGGTCGTCCGAAAGGGGGGCGGAGAACATTAAGGGGGGCTTGTAAACCACCGCATACGCGCCGGTCTCGTCAATGACACGCGGCGCCGTCCACAGGGAAAGGCAAAGGCGGCCGCTCATCCCGATCCAATCACGCGATGACGCGGGCTGAGACCGGCAGCCGGGCTGAGACCGGCAGCCCTGCCCGCCCTTGCCTTCAGGACCCGGATCAAAGACCGGAAGCGATCCGGCAGAGGACTTGAGAAGATCCGCCGTTCCTGTTCCCCGGGCAGGGTAAGGCTTAAATTTTTGGCGTGGAGCATCATGGACGCGCCGGGAAACAGACGGTCGCGGGAACCGTAGAGCGGATCTCCCACAATGGGATGCCCCAGCCAGTCCATGTGGACTCTAAGCTGGTGGGTACGCCCGGTACGGGGATAGAGGAGTACCAGGGAATGACTGGTCCAGGAACGGATGATCCTGAAATACGTCAGAGCCTCTTTTCCCCGTTCCCCAACGGCAAAACGTTTACGGTTCCGGCTGTCCCGGCAGAGCCGGGTCCTGATCCGCCCGGTTTCTTCCCCCGGAACACCCCGCAGAATCGCCACGTAGCGTTTCCGCGCTTTTCTGGTTTTGAACTGTCCGGAAAGAAAGGCAAGGGTCCCGGCGTCCCAGGCGCAGATCATCACCCCGGAGGTATCCTTGTCCAGGCGGTGTACGATCCCCGGACGAAAGGGGTCGCCGGGGATCGGCGCGGCCGGGGGGGCGGCCATACGTCTGAACAAGAGGGCGTTTACCAGGGTTCCCGAATGATTCCCCGCCCCGGGATGAACCACCATCCCCTGGGCTTTGTCGATAACGATCACGCGGGGGTCCTCGTAGAGTACCACGAGGGGAAGATCCTCGGGCTCCACATTCGGATTCTCCGCCTCGTTCCAGGAAAGTTCCAGGCGATCGCCGGTCTTTACAAGCCGTGAACGCTTGACCTGTTTCCCGTTTACCAGGGCAACCAGCGAACGGGACCGTACCTGGGAACGTGAAAGAAGGCCAAGGTTTTCGGAGACATAGCGGTCAAGCCGGAGCCCCGCCGCGTCTTCCACGATCCCTGAAAAAGCCGGCATCAGGGGTCCCCCGCCCCGGGAAGGGGTTCTTCCGAATCCGCCGCCGTATCACCGGCAATGGGGACGCGGTTAACCTGAATATCCCCGCCGCGATCCCGCGCCTGTTCCCGCCGCGCTTCCCTGTGCCGTTTTACCCTGACAATGGCAAAATCAATAATCGCTATGGTAATGGACGCGGTAATGGCGATCATGAACGTCTGTTTTTTTTCGTCCGTGGACATTTCAATGGCCCCCGGTCCCTTGAGGGGCCAGGGAAGATAGGCCCGGTTCATATCGTTCTTGAAAAACCGGATGGAATCCATCGCGAACGTGGAGAGGAACATGGTAAAGGGAAAACTGCCGAAGGCCACGATTTCCCCCCGTCTGAGGTCCTGGACCCACAGCGGCTGGCCCGATGACGAAGAACGGGGAGCGGGCAGGATATTGGGGGCGAGAGTCCCTCCCCACACGGATGTCTGGGCCGAAGCGGGAAGGACGCCCAGGACGCTAAAAACAAGGCCGAAAACAAGAAACGATAAAAAACAGTAGTTTGGTTTCATTGCTGTCCCCATCATTGAGATCGTTCTCCAAAAATCGCCGTACCGACGCGCAGCAGGGTGGACCCCTCTTCGACGGCAATTTCAAAATCACCCGACATGCCCATTGAAAGGCATGACCAGTCCGCCCGGGGAAAATGGGAGACCAGGACCCCCCGCGCGTGAACCAGGGCCCGGAACGAGGCGCGAATCGCCGATTCGCCGGCGGCAAAGGGGGCCATTGTCATAAGTCCCGCCGCCGAAAGTCCGGGGGACGCGAGGAGCAGTTCCGCCGCCCTCATAAGGCTCTCCTCGTCAGGGAAGCCGGACTTTGAGGATTCTCCCGTGTGGAGTTCCAACAGCACCGGGAGGGGTGTTTCCCGTTCCCCGGCGTGTTTGGCAAGTTCCACGATGATCCCTTCCCGGTCAAGCGACTGAACACAGTCGAAGAGCCGGGCCGCCAATTTTGCCTTGTTCCGCTGCAGGGAGCCAATCATGTGGACTTCACAATCCCGGAACAGGGTTCGGGACGGGGATGGGCCGCCGGGACGGGGAGCTTCCCCGGCGGGGACGGAGAATTTCTCAGCCGCCTCCCGCACCCGATTTTCCCCAAAAAGCCGGACGCCGTTTTTCCGGGCCTCCTCTATAGCGGCGATGGGTTGAAACTTGGAAACCGCCATAAGCCGGATCTCCTCCCGTTTTCTTCCCGAACGCGCACAGGCCCTCTGTATTCGTTCCTCGACGGATTCCAAAGCTGACGCGATAGACATTCTATTCCCTATTCCCCCACACCAAGACATTGAAGCCGCAAGGCCAACTCCCGAAACTGGGGAATGTCCAGATTTTCCGGCCGTTCATCCGGCCTTATTCCGCAGCATTCCAGGGCGGTCATGGTAAGATCCCCCGCCCCCTGTTCCATGCCGGAACGGGACGATACAAAGGCCCGTAAACTATTCTTAACGGTTTTGCGCCGGGAAGAAAAGAGCCGCCGGACCATGGGGTACATAAGGGGCGGAAAGGGGCGCGCGATTTCGCCGCCGGGGGGGGAGATACACTCATCCCTTAGATTGAGTCTGAGGCCCACCGAATCGACGCGGGGCGGCGGATAGAAACACGAAGCGCCCATGGATACCAGGGTTTTTACCTGGTACAGTCCGGCAATAAGCACCGTAAAGGACGAATAATCGGCCTGGCCGGGCCGGGCGGTCAACCGGCGTCCCAGCTCTTTTTGCACCGTTACCACCATGCGTCTGAAAAAACGGTTCCCCTCCACAAAATCCCCCAACAGCGCGCCGGCGATATTGTAGGGCAGATTTCCCAAGAGGAACGGGACCTCCGCCTCCCCCTTCCAGGTTTTAAGCGCATCCCCCGGAACCAGGGAAAACCCGGCATGATCGCCGAATTCTTCCCGCAAAAATTCCACAAACCCCGGATCGATCTCGAAGACGCTTACCCTGGCCCCCTGTTCAAGAAGCTCCGCGGTCATGGCCCCCAGGCCGGGGCCAATTTCCCAAACCCCGTCCCCCGGTTTTAATTCCAGGGCGTCCGCCAGTTTTTTACGAATGTCGCCCTTGATCAAAAAATTTTGTCCCAGCCGTTTGCGCATCCCAAGACCCCGTTTCTCCAGGAGGGCTTTGAGCGCCAGGGGGGAATCGTAGTTAAGGGAAGAGCCGCGCATGAGAGGGGCCTACGGCAGGGCCGGAACACGGACGGCGGCGCGGCGCCGGGCAACGGCAAAGATGAGGCCGGCAAGCAGGAGCGACACGCCCAGCACCGAAAACCGGGCGGATGGTGTTACCGTTCCGGACGGATCCAGGCCCAGCGCAATTCCCGGAAAACCGGCGGAAAAGCCCACCAGGGCATCCAGGCCCCTGTAGAGCGCGGAAATACCCAGGCCCAGAAGCCGCGCCAGGAAGGGCAGAAACGGATCGAGGGCCAGATACACGATGGTCAAAACCATAAACAGGCTCGTCAGCGGGACAATCACGAGGCCCGTAAGGACGCCCGCGGGTTGCAGCGAGCCAAAACTGGCGGCGCTGATCGAAGCGGTGGCTATGAAGGCGCCCAGGGAAGCGGAAAGCCCCCCCAACAGAACCGGGGGAATTCGGCCCCGAAACAGGGCAGCCAGTTTTACGCCAAGGTGGAGGATTCCCCAGAGGGCCAGGTAGGACAACATAAAGGAAACGGCAATTCCCGATTCCGGCTGCCAGATGATCTGCGCGATAAAGGCCAGATTAAGCAGGGAAACGGGGTTCCGCGTGAGGGAACAAACAAGCGCCAGGGCTCCCAGGAGGTACATGATCACCGCCCGGTCCAGGGAGGGCTGAGAACCTACCAGAAACACGTAGCCCGCGATAAACAGGGCGCCGATCAGGGCCGCCCATCGTGAACCAAGGACCGGCTTGAAAAGAAAGGCGATAAGGGCGGAGAGTACCGCCAGGTGCATCCCCGACAGGGCAAGCACATGGGAAACCCCGGCTTCCCGGTACGAGCGGGCAAGGCCGGAATCAAGGTTATCCCGCACGCCCAGGAGCAGGGCCAGCGCAAGACTCCCCCAGCTTTGATTGTCCGGGCGGCTTAACAGGGAAACCAGGCTTTGCCGCAGGCCGGTACGGAACCGCTCAAGCGGCGGCGCCGGGGAAACCACATGAACCCCAACGGCCCGGAACAGACCGGGACCGGATTCTCCGGGCCGGGCCGGTATAAAACCGCCCTCAAGGTACACCACGCAGTTCCTGCCGAATTCTTTCAGGTCGTCCAGGCGGCCGCCGGGAAATATCACCGTTACCCCGCCACGGGCGGAAGTCCGAACCCCGGAACCCCCGGCACCGGTCCAGGCCCGCCTTAGATCAAGCCGGGCCATGCCGTTTCCCCCGGTGATTTTCCGGGGATCTTCCCGCAACACCCCTTCAAGGGCGCCCACCGTGCCGGGGGCTAATCCCAGAGCGGGCGGACCGGGTATACGGCCGGCACAGGCGGCGCCGAGAATAAGACCGGCGGCAAAGCTGAAGCCGAAAACGCCCCAACACCGCCGGGACCGCGGGAAAACAGGAGAGGCCAGGGCCGTAAAAAAGGACCACAACAACAACGCGGCCACAATGAACGGCCGGCCGGCGCCGGAGAACAGGCCGGAATCGGGAAAAAAACCATGGGAAGCAAGAAGGTAAACCCCGTAATAGGAGAGAACCGTCCCCGCGGTAAGGGCGGAAAGGGGAAACAGCCGATCCTGGTTTACCATATAAGATTATTCAAAGCCTCCCTGGCCGCGGCTTTGATACGTTCCGGGTAATCCAGGTAGCCGACGTAATGGAGATTATCAAAGGCAACCCTGTCCCCCAAGCGCCCAAGGGCGTTGATCACCCCCAGCACCAGGGACTCCTCATAGGCGCCGGAACTCGCATCTTTGACGGTCCGCTCAAACTGGGAATTCAGGTAGCCCAATTGAAGGGAAAGGGCCTGGGCCGCGTCGGAACTGTTCATCACGGCAAGGCAGGAAATTGCCTCCAACAGCGGTTCCAGCCGCTGGGGCGTCCGGTTTTCCTGGTATTCCGACTGTACCTCGTAGAAGTACCGCAGCACCACCTGATCCGCCCTGGTCCATTCAAGGGCCGTTATGGTCCGTATGGCCAGGGAACAGAGCAGGGCCAGGGCGGATCCGTTGCCGTTAACGGCGGAATCTTTTTGCATGCCGATTTCCAGCGCGGTCTGGGCAAACGCGCCTTTTTCCGAGTCGGTCATGCCGCGGCTGGAAACAGCCGCCTGGAAAACGGCCAGTTTTTCCACCGGCGGGTTTTTCCGCAGTATCTCCGTTAGATTCGTCTTCGTATCCCCGGGAAGTTTTTCCAGAGCCTCCGCCGCCTGGGTTCCCAGGGGTTCGGGATAACCGGCGATGATAACCGCGAAAAGAACCGGGAAAGAACTTTCACCCCCCAGGACCCCCAGGGCGTTTATACAGGCGGAAATGGTGGAAACATCCACATCCATATTGGAGCGGTACAGGCTGTTCTGGTTTGCCAGGAATTGGTTGAGGTTTTCCACAATCTGGGTGTTCCCCCTGGCAAGAACCGCCAGGGCCTCAAGGGCGGCAATTTTGGCATGGGAATCCCGAAACGCGTTAAAGACGTTCCACAGGGTATCTACGCTCCGGGTATGGGAACTACTCCCCGCCCCCCTGGCGGCAATGACCGTCAGGTTTAGGAGGTCCGGATCGCCCCGCAGGATCTCGGCGTTTTGCAGGGAAAAATTGAGGGCGTACTCATAAAGCTGGCCGATAAATTCCGAAGCCCGGTCATCGGTAGCGGCGTCCAGCAAAATCCCCGCCTTGGTAGAAAGACTGGCCCGCATAAAATTCCGCTGGTACGAATTGAGTATCGTATCCTGGGCGCCCGCGGCCATTCCCGCGCCAAGGAAACACAGCAGGACCAGCGCCCTTAGGGTCCCCGGCGGCCGTACCCGCTTTGAAAACGGTTTCACGTATACGTTCACAGAATATCCCCCTCCGGCGGGAATGGTATGAGGGGCGGTTCATCACCCGGCGCGGCCCCCACGGACGTACCCTCCGCGCCGGCGGCCAGGGGGAGTTCCCCGCCCCGCGCCTCAGCGGAAAGCCCCGCGCCCGCGTTTTCCGCCACGCCGTATCCGGCGCCGCCGGATACGGCGGACACCGGGACATCGGGGCCGGCGGACAGGGCCTCCACGGCATCGTTGGATATGCGGTAGGGAAGGTCATCCTCATCATCGCCCTGCATGCCGAAAACCTCGCCCAGGATCTTGTTCCGCGCGTAACGCGGCAGTGGATCGGCTTCCACATGGAGCAGGGAACGCTGCGTGGCTTCTTTGTAATCTACCGAACGGACCGTCCCGCTCATGCAGATGGGCGTACCGTTAAGGGCAAACTGCGCCTTGATCCTCATTCCCGCCGCCGCCTGACCGCCGATGGTCAGCGCGCAGCCCGTATCGGAAAGGTCTTCCATGAAGCACCTGGCGCCGGGAACCGTTTCGGCTTTGCCGGTCTCCTCCTCCGGCCCCATCAGGTACAGATACGCCGGTTTGTGCATCTTGATCCTGATGGATTTCCGTTTTTGGGTCCGGTACAGGGAATCCGAATGGGAGATTTTGAGGGACGATATACCCTTGGCAAACACCTCGTCGATGGCTTCCGAATCAAATACATAGCCCGCGTCGTCTTCCCTCCAAAAGTAGATGGACATCTTTGTCCCGATCCACGAGAAATTTGAACTAACCTTATCATTGACGGGACGGGAAATTGTAACGTTTTGGGGGGTATTCCTGATTACCTGGGAACGGAACACCCCGGCGCCGGCAACCAGGATTCGCAAATTCTGGCCTTCGCTGATCTGCCGGGAGTTGCTGATGCCGTTTTTTATCCGGGGTTTTTCCATTTCAATTTTTTTACGGTACTCGTACAGCCGGGAAAGAAAATCCTCGTCCCCCAGTTCTTCCCCCGACACGCCGTTCCGCTGGGCCCTGACCAGTGCCCGGATACACTGATCCAACTGAGTCTGGGACCAAAACAGCGCGGAAGGTTCCTCAAGGTTACAGAAGGTGGCCAGCTTCCTGAGCAGTTCAATCTCCTTGATGGAAAAACCCGCGTCGGTCCCCTTGGCAAAGAACCGCACCCAGGACCCCTGGGTCCCGGATTTCCGGTGAAAAAAAATAACAGCGGCACAAACCCCGCAAAAGATCACCAGGACAAGAAGCGCCATATGCTATTCTCCACCCAACGGGTTATACTTTACACTATACCTTGTCCCATACGGAGTGTCAAAAGGCATGATCCCCGATTCCCAGGAACCGCGTATCCGCGAAACCGGCCCGCAGAGGCGCCGGGGAGCCGCGCTGGTTCTGTTTCTTGAACCTCTTATTCTGTACGGTATTTTGTTCTTACCCGGCGCTTTGCACCACGAGCCCCCCGTGGAACTGGCGGTTTTTTCCGTGAACCGTGAAATTATCCGCATCGCCGCCTACAATCTGCCCGCGCTGGCCCTTATCTGGTACTTGCGCTGGAAGTCCGGCCGGGACGAAAACGTCTTTCCGCCCGGTTTACGGGACCTTGTTACGTTTCTTGTGGTTTTTCCCGCCCTGATCCTTACGGGAATCTGCGTGTCCCGAATCGCCGCCCTTTTTCCCGAAATTCCCCAGAGATTCACCATTGAGGCACCCGGGGACATTACCGGCTATGTCGTGGTTTTTCTTTCATGCGTCAGTACCGGGTATCTTGAGGAAAGCTACTTTCGCTACTACCTGGGGGAAAAAATCGAAGAAATCGGCCTGGGTTCCTGGGTCTTTTTAGTCGTTTCCACCGTTTTTTTCGGCCTCTGCCACGTGTACGAAGGTCCCTGGGGAACGATGAATTCCATCCTGGCGGCCATGATCCTGGCCCTGGCCTATATCCGTTTCCGCGCCCTCCACGGCCTTGCCCTGGCCCACGGCTTTTACAACATCGTGGTATACCTGGCAAGCGGCGTCAATGCCCCCCGGTAGGGCGGATTTTAATTCACGGAGGGGGCACGACCGGAACGCTGGCCGGTCAATTCCAGGTACGCCTGATCCGCCAGGCCGAATCCGGCGTTCCGGGTAAAACTTTTGGCGTATTCATCCCAGAGCATGTCTTCGTAAAATTTTCCCGCCAGGCCGTCCTCGATAAGACCGCTTTTCTGCACGGTGTTCCGCATCCCCGTAAGCAGGTTTTTAACCAGGAACGTTTCCAGCTCCTGGCATTGTTCGTAGAGCTTGCTGGTTTTGTCGATGGAGGGTTTTCGGGGTTTCGCGGCCCCGGTCTTTTCCCCTTCCTGAAGGGCCTCGTCCAGATAATCCGCGAACACCGATGTCCCGGCACGCCCGGAATCACGGGCAAGCGGCAGATTATCCACGCTGTAGCGGTACTGTTCAAGGTACTGCGCCCCAATCGCCCCCGTATCCATTCTACAACCCCCCTTTTAGCATCACTACCGTTTTAGGGTAGTGGCGGTCCCCAGCATGCTGTCGCTGGTCTGGATGGTCCGGGAGTTAAATTCGTAGGCCCGCTGGGCCACGATAAGGTCCACCATCTCCCGTACCACCGACACGTTGGACATTTCCAGAAACCGGTGCTCAATCCGGCCCATCCCCTCGTAACCGGGCCGGCCGGCAATGGGCTGGCCGGAGGCGTTACTCACCTTGAAGAGGTTTTCCCCCACCGCAGTAAGGCCCACGGGGTTGGGAAAGCGGTAGAGTTCCAACTGTCCCACCTGTACCGGCTCATTTTCGTCAATCTGGGGAACAATGACCGAAACCCGGCCGTCCTTTGTAACGTTGATCTTTTCCGGCAAAAAGCCTTCGGGCATGATGATGTCGGGGAGCACCCAGTACCCGTTGCTGGTGACCAGCCGCCCGTCCTCGTCAATTTTGAACGCCCCGTCGCGGGTATAGGCCCAACTGCCGTCGTACATCTGAATCCGGAAAAAACCTTCCCCGTTAATCGCCATGTCGTAAACGTTGTCCGTGTTTTGCAGGGCCCCCTGGTTGAACATCCGCTGGGTGGCGGCAAGTTTGACGCCGTGGCCCATTTGTATCCCCACAGGCACCACCGTTTCCTCCGTGGCGGGGGTCCCGGCAACCTTTACGGTCTGGTAGAGGAGGTCCTCAAAATCGGCCCGCATCTTCTTAAACCCCGACGTATTCACGTTTGCCAGGTTATTGGAAATCGTATCAATGTTGGCCTGCTGGCCGATCATCCCGGCGGCGCCGGTCCACAAACTTCTAACCATTCTTTTTCCCCGCTAAACTGATGTTACGTACCGAACCGGAGTACCTGGTTGATCAGGGTCCCCAGCATGGTATCCCCGGATTGTATGGTTTTCTGATTTGCCTCGTAGGCCCGGTTTACCTCGATCATCCTGACCATTTCCGTTACGGGCTCCACATTCGAAGCCTCCGTAAAACCCTGGACTACCCGGGGCCGGCGGCTCTCCTCCGCGATCATCGCGGGGCCGGATTCATCGGTTTCCCGGTAGAGGCTGGACCCCTGCTTTTTAAGATGGCGTTCCTTGGCGAAGTCCACGATTTTAAGGGTGTCCAACAGGGCCGTTTCTTCCCAGATGTTGTTTTCACGGGAGATCATCAGGTTCGGATCATCGGCGTAGGCGGCGTTGATCCACACCCGGCCCTCTTTGTCTACCTGAAAATTGTTGGCCTTTACCCTGATGGGGCCCTGTTCCCCCAGTACGGGGTAGCCCTCTTTGGTTTCCAGGTAGCCTTCCTTCCCCAACTGGAAGGAGCCGTTCCGGGTGTAGCGTTCCCCCCAGGGAGTATCCACCGTGAAAAAACCCTGGCCATCCAGCGCGATATCAAAATCGCTCTGAGTTTCTTTCAGGGCGCCCTGCTCGAAGGTGGTATAGAGTTCGTTCAACTCCACCCCGGTCCCCAGCCTTCCCATGATGGGAGCCGCGTCGGCGGAACCGAAGGGATGGCGGTACACACCGTCGTCGTCGGTACGCCGCAGGAGCAGTTCGGGAAAGGCCTTAAACGCCGCCACATCCCGCTTGTAGCCGTCGGTATCGATATTGGCCAGGTTGTTCGCCACCGCGTCCAGCCGCCACTGTTGAGCCCGCATACCGCTGGCCCCCGTGTACCATCCTCGTATCATAGCCTCATTATCGGAATTTCAGGGTAAAGGCTTAGAACTACCACGCGCCGGGTAACGCCGCGCCAGGAACGCGGAACACAAAACCGCCAGGATGATCACCAGGCCCCCCGCCAGAGCCGCCGGGGAGGGGCGCTCGCCGGTAACGACAAAGACCCACAGGGGGTTGAGTACGGGCTCGATCATCGC
>JAIRND010000216.1 GCA_031258225.1 Treponema sp.
AGGCCGGGATCGCTGAAAATTTGCGAACCTTCCTTAAAAGACGCCATGATGAGCCAAATAACCGGATAGAGCATCAAACATCCTAAAAAGATGATGATGATATTCGCGGCGCCGGCGCTCAGAAACCGTGTTGTCTGTCTTTGCATATTAGTCTTCTCCGTAAGATACCATAGAGTTGGAAATCTTAAAGGTCAGCGCTGTCAGCGCCGCGATGATGATAAGCAGTACCCACGCCATGGCTGCGGCGTAGCCCATGTGCGCCCAGGCAAATCCATGCAAGTAAAGGTACAGGCTGTAGAACATGGTGGAATCTACCGGACCTCCATTGCCGCCTGATATAATGTACGCCTGGGTAAAGGATTGAAAGGAACTGATCATCTGCATAACCAGATTGAAGAAAATGATCGGAGAAAGAGAAGGCAGGGTAATATGCAAGAACTGCCGCGCCTTGCCCGCCCCGTCTACGCTTGCCGCCTCGTAGTATTCCTGGGGGATCTGTTTGAGCCCCGCAAGGAAGATGATCATGGGACTGCCGAACTGCCATACCGCCAGAATAATAAGGGTGCCCAGGGCGTACTGTGGGGTTGAAATCCACGAAGGAGGATTGGCAACCCCGATGAACCGCAGGATGGTGTTGATGACGCCATCCCCGGAAAAAAGACGCCGCCACAAAACAGAGATGGCGACCGAACCGCCGAGCAGGGTGGGAATGTAGTACACCGTCCGGTACAGGGGAATGAGCTTGAGCTTCTGGTTCATCAGCATCGCCACCGTCAGGGCAAAAGCCAGCTTTATCGGCACGGAGATAAACACAAATTTAAGGGTAACGAACAGGGAGTTGAGAAACCGGACATCGTGGGTATACCGGTCATTGCCGGAGAACATCACGAAGAAGTTTTTGATTCCAACCCACCGGGGCGGCTCCAGGACATTGTAATCCGTGAAGGACAGGTACAGGGAATACACCATAGGATACACCGTAAGTATGAAAAACCCCAGAAGCCAGGGAATCAGAAATGCATACGATGATAGCTGGTCACTGACAAAGAGGTATCCTTTGGGGGTAAACAGAACCGGTCTTTTTTGCATAAAGCCTCCTAATTTTTACCGGCGGCCGATTCACCGCACGGGATTGAGACACTCCGAAAAAGACAAACAGAGGAACGATTACTTTGAGGGGAACCAAAATAAACACATACCGGAACATTACAAACGGGGAATTGGCAGACCGGCCATCCCGGGGGATACTCACTATGCATAAGAATCACCTTTTCGCGGCATAACCGTACCATCCTTTTCGATTAATTCAACAAAAACAGGCCGTTCAAACGGCGTTTTGTTAGGCCGATGTATCGCGAGATAGGGGGTCCCTTCTTCGTCCCGGAAGATCATGCCGTGGCCGCCGTCGGCAGTATATAACGGGTTGTTTGATTGTGTCCAGGGGCCTGTGAGCATCCCGTCCCGTGAATGCGCCGTCCCGATACAGTAGCCGCCGTCTTTACCGAAGGAGGACCACAGCATAAGAAGCGCACCGTCTCCGGTGCGGTGCATAAACGGACCGTCGGTAACGTAGCTTCCCGGGGCGCGTCCCCGCAGTTTATAAGCCCAGGGCGCTTCACTGGCCCGGAAAAGCAGCGCAGGCGCGGCGGCGGCCCGCTTAAGATCGAGTGTTAGCGGCATTGCGCAGATTTGTCCATCGCCTACCTGCTGCCATTCGTGGCAAAACACCATGTAGGGTGTTTCCTCCTCCATAAAGAAGGTACCGTCCAGGCATTCCCATCCGGCAGGAGTTACCGGGCCCGGCTCGCCGGCGGCGTTGAGACTCCAGGGCGTATACGGCCCCCCTACGCCTGATTCGCTCCTGAGTATTGCCGTGCCGCGTCTGCCTTCCCGGACCTTGAAGGTGGCGAACATATAGTACGAACCACGGTAACGGTGAACCTCAGGCGCCCAAAAATTCGTTTCCGACCAAAAATCCGCAGGGGGGCGGAAGGCAGGGAAGGGCCCTTCGAAATCGGTAAGAGCTTCCGCCCCGGTTCCCGCCGCGCTGACATACACGTCAAAGCCGGTCCCCCTGCCTTCCCAAATATTCTTGTCGGTGGATCCAAAAAGGTAGTACCGGTTGTCTTCCCGCACGACAAAGGGATCGCGGATTTGTAAATCAGATATACGCATGAAGTCCCTCCGCCTTTACGGTAAAGCCTTCCGGAAATAAAGGATCGGCTTTGCCTCCGGCCATCATCGCGGAAGCGAGCAGTAAACCGCCATTTCCCGGCAGATACAGGGGAAGCGCGGCGTCCCCCGTTTGCCGGTTATGTCCGTTTGGCAACCAGGTGTTTTTCGGGCTGTCCATCAGGAGTATATCGACCGCGTCATCAAGGCGCCCAAGACGGCAGGCGGTCATAGCCATCATGGAAAAGTCCCAGCCGTAAAAGGTCCGCATGTCCCATGCCGCAAGCACCCTGTCCAGGGTTGCAGACATGACGGCGGGGTCAACTTTTTCGCTGTTCAAGACGCCGTACATCGCCAGCATTGAGGGGTGATCGGTGTAGAAAGGCAGTCTTGTAAACGTTTCAGGGCAATTTTCGTGGGCCAGGTATACGCCGTCCTTCCGGGGAGGGAGCGCAAGTTTTTCCGCAAGGCAACCAAAGCGGGGCGCTTCTCCCAGCCGTTCCAGCCAGACATCCGCCTGCCTGAAAGCCCAGCGGAAATATTCAAGTTCATAGGGCGCGTTTAATACCAGATGGGGATCGTGCCGTTCCTGCGCGGGAATATAGGGCGGGCCTAGAACATAGCGTCCCTTCCCATCCTCCGATTCTTCCCACTGTATAAAACTCTCCATAAACTCTGCGGTTTCCACGACAATGCCGCGATACTCCTGCAGGAAATCCGCGTCCGGCGCCGCCCGGTAACACAATTCTGCCAGCATGATAGGATGAGGCTGTTGCCAAATCAACAGTACCGCGATAGAAGACGGCGTATTGTAACCGGTTGGATCGCACATCTTTGGCCACCGGGCGCCCCTGTAGCCTTGCCCCGCCGCGATCTGCCGGGCAACGGGGAGTATCTTTTTATACCAGGCAAGGTTCTTCCTCACTTCTCCGGCTTGGCCCCAAAGCGCAAAATGCGCCGAATGCCAGTAGTGCATTTCCAGATGAAACTTTCCATACCAGCTGTTACAGGTAAGCCCTGTCTCGGCCGGCGGTAGAGCGCCCCGGCTCTGTATCGCGGTCAGATACCG
>JAIRND010000117.1 GCA_031258225.1 Treponema sp.
AGACCGGGACAGCATTGATGAACTATTGCAGTCCCTTTCCCGCAGGGAAAAGGCGGAAGATGACACGGCTGAAACGGAGTATCCGGCGGAAGGGGAGGGGGAGCCCTGAGCCCCGCCCCTGCCGGGAGGCGGTAGAGGGTTACGTTCAGGCGTATCAAACTGAACTACTCACAGGTTGAATGATGACTGCATACTAGTTCAGTAATGCTACGCCCGGCAGGGGGCGGAAGGCTTTGAACGAAAAGTATTTAAAGGGGTGGATATCCAGGGCGTTGGGGTACCAGCCGTCCAGTTCACCGGTGTCAACGATGTTTATCGCCGGGCTGTGGTAAATGGGGATCACCGTGCCCCGGTCCAGGAGCAGTTTTTCCGCCTCCGCCAGGGTGGCGTACCGTTCCGTACCCTCCTGGGACATGGACTTTTCTAGCAGTTCTTCGTAGTCCGCGTCGTTAAGACCCGCGTCGTTCAGGTTGGAGTCCCGCCGCCATATCTGCAGGAACGTGTAGGGATCGGCAAAATCCCCAATCCACGTTGAAGAACCTATCCCGTAACCGGGGGTCTTGAGGGACTGAAGGTACAGGTGGTTGGGTATTACCTCGATCCGTACCGGGACCCCCAGTTGTTCTTTCCATGCCATAGCCATTAGCCCCCCAATACGGGCGGCGCTCTCGTAGTCGCCAAGGCGAATTACCAGTTCCGGCAGGCCTTCCCCCTTGGGAAATCCCGCCTCCTCCAGCAGGCGGAGGGCCTCCTCAACATCGGTGTTCTCCAGACCTTCAAGTTCAGGGTAGCCCGTGATGGGGTAGATGAGGGTTTTGGCGGGCAGATAGGAACCCTCCCGCAGTTGCTCCCAGGGCAGGGCCAGGATAAGGGCCTGGCGCAGGCGGTAATCGGTCCAGGGTTCTTCCACGGAACGGATAAAGTAGTAGTGGGTGGCGAACATGGGGTTTACGACAATGCCGGACCTGTCTGTCAGCGTCTCGACATTCATGGAGCCGCCGAGCCACCGGGCTTCCCCGGAATTCCACAGTGCCGAACTTTCATCGGGGTCGTCGGTGTAGCGGATCGTGATCTGGTTCAGACTTACGCGTCGGGCGTCCCAGTACCGCGTATTTTTGGTCAAAACCAGGTTCTCCGGGTCCGTCCCGATGGGAAGGGGACCGGATATATAAAAGGGCCCGTTGGACACGGGGGCGGCGTTGGACCAGTCATCGTTGTCCAGCATGGAAGGATGCACCGGGCTAAAGGAATGGTGGCACAGCATGGAGGGGAAAAACGAGGCCGGTGTTGCCAGGCGGACGATAAGGGTCTTGTCTCCCGGTGCTTCAATACCTATGGTGGAGGGATCCGCCGTCTTGCCGGTGCGGTACTCCCAGGCCCCCTGTATCACGTCGAAAAGGCTTGAATAGGGGGATGCCCGCCGGGGTTCCAGCAGGGAAATCCATGCGTCGCGAAAATCCCGCGCCCGCACGGCGTCCCCGTTCCAGTACCGGGCATCCCGGAGTTGGAAGGTCCAGGTTTTTTTGTCTTCCGACAGTTCCCATTTTTCCGCTACGCCGCTTACGGGCTCCATTGTATAGGGGTGGTAGGAAAAAAGCCCTTCGTACAGGGCGGTGTACAGTTGGGCCTCACTGGCGATAAAGGATTTACGGGGGTCCAGTTCCAGATTCCCCCCGCTCAGGGTAACGGTAAGCTGGTCCCGCTCTATCTGCCGGGGCCGGGTTTCCGCGGTGTCAGGATTGGGTACCTTGCTTTCCGTATCCGGTTTGACAGGTTCGGCAGGTTCGGGCGGAACCGTTTCCGGAACTTCCACGTCCGGAACCTCCGCCGGCGGCGGTGTCCGGCAGCCGCCCAGCATGAACAGGGCGGTTAACACGGCAAAAGAAAAACGGTACGGTCGAAACATCATATTACGCTCCCGGAGCAATGCCCAGCTTCCTCATTTGCTCCTCTTCTTCTTTTCTGGCACTGTACTCGTGACGGATCTGGTTTGCCCGGATAATGGCGTTCTTGATGGTGGCCAGTTCCGGCTTAATACCCTTCACCTTGTCCCGTTCCATATCGGTAGCCTCGGTCTTAAAGTAATCGTCCAGGGCGCCAAGGATCCTGTGGGTATTTTGTACATCCCGAATCAGCCGGTCCAGTATCTGGGTCAACTGTTCTTCGCCCATGTTTGCCAGCTTCTGGGCGGTTGGCCCACGGGCGGTATAGCTTGTCAAAACCCGGATACGCTTGTTCATATCCGTACGGAATGTGGAATAGTTGACCCGTTCCTGCACGGAGGTACCCCGGACATTATCCATGTATTTAAGGAGGAGGACAACCGGATCCGGTTCTTTGCCCATGATCTGCTGCAGCAAGCGCCGGAGTTTCTGCCAGATGGTTTTTTTCCGGTTGGAGATCAGCGCCTCGTTTTCATCTATCTTGGGAATGATCTCCGACATGGTAGTACCGGTGTTGCCGATAACCTGCAGGCCGTCTATGATAATCTGCTTGAACGAAACCTGCGGTTTTTCCAGTTTTGGCTTGTCCTCCGCTACCTGGAGGCTTTTTAACACCTTTTCCCGCAGCGCCGGCCCGTCGCTTGAGTAATCCTCTTTGATGACTTCCTCTACCAGATCGGAGTAAAAAATTCTGCCGGGCATGACGGCGGCGAATTTTTTTTTGATATTCCCCAGGGTGGCCTCCTCCGCCTTCATGTCCGATGTAAGGGTAGCCCGCAGGTCGAATTTGTAGGATTCCCGCTGGTAATCACTGAGTGTTTTAAGGTGAGTCATGATGGTCCCCGTGGACTTGGAGACCTTGCTGAGGGACTCGTTAAACAGGCTGGTGGTCATGGGGTCCAGGCCGTTTTTCGCGGACATGGTCAGTTCCGATACCGCCTTGGTCATGGGGAAGGGGGAATCCATCGAAAGGTGGGGCCAGTCAATGAATTTTATCAGTCCCAGGATCCGTTTGATCCGGTCCAGGCTGAGAAATTCTATGTTGAATTGGTAGAAGTTGACCAGAAAGTCCAGTTGGTTATCGTAGTTGGCAAGGCGGATAGTCAACTGCTCTACCCGTTCCGCCTCGCTAAAGCTGGAGGCATCGGGTACTTCCAGTTCACTGATCCGTACCTCCTGCTTGTAGGGGTCCTCGTGGATAAGCCCCTTTTTAAGAAAGATATTGTAGAGTGTGGCGCAGGCAACCTGAAATGTCCGCAGTTCCTCCTTAAACTTTACCAGATCGGACTTTTCGATCCAATCCGCGCGGGCGTGCAGGCTTCGCGAAAGTAGACTTGGGTAGCTGTCATTTTCTGCCATTGCCTCAAAGTATGCACGGTTTCAAGTGTTAACGCAATGCAGGCGGACCAGGGCCGGGCGCCATTCAATGGGGTTCTTCGGGTTGATACGATACATGCCCTGACCTTCTCTACCTCCCGCCCCTGCAGCGGTTCACGATAGCGGGGTTATGGTTAGGCGGCTATCAAACCTAAAACCTCAGGTCATACCGCCGATGCCCCGGCCCGTGCGTCACGAAGCCGGGCCGCCTGGGGCCGAAAATTTTTCAGAAAAAACGCGAAAAAGCCAAGCAAAAACGCCCCTTTGTCCCTCTATATAAATATGGAGAAAACGATGGAAGAACCGATGAACAAGGCGGTGAGAACGGTGATGAGGAACAAGTCTTTGTTCTTCTGCGCCGTGCTGGCGTTTCTTGGGGGCTGCGATCCGGATGGTAGTGGGGAAAGCCTGTTCCGTCTGGAGTTACCCCCACTGCCCCAGTCCTGGATGGAACTGCTGGGCTCCCCCCGCTGGCTTGTCCGGTACTATGGACACGATGGGGGGGAGATTTTTTTGGACGTTGAAGGGGAAGGCGCGGAACTCTCCCTGTCCCCCTCCCGTGTAAGTTCCGTCATTGCCTGGCCGTATTGGCCGCTCCGGCACCTTGAACCCGGTGATTTCCGGCCCGCCGGGGCGATTCTTCCCTATGGGGCCCTGTTTGGCGGGGACAGTCCGGGCAGGATTCCCCTGAGCTGGCAGGGCGGGGTGGAAGCATGGTTTTTTGAAGCCCTTTCCAGGGCAGCCCTTACCAGGGCAAACGGGACGGCGGATTCGGGGAATCCGCGGCGGCCGGAATATTTTGACTGGCCGGCGTTCCGGTTCCTTTTTTCCGATCCCGCGGTTTCCGCGGAATTCCGGGCCGATCCCTGGCTTGCCGATTGGGACGCCATCGCGGAAAAGACCGTCCGTTCCGGATTCCGCAAACGGTGGCTTGGCGTTGTGGAAACTCTGGACCTGAGTATCCCGGCGCTGCCGGGTCCCTGGATATCGCCCTCCCCCTTTGTCCCACCGGCGGCGGACACCCTTAAGGTCCGGGGCGGTTCCACCGCGCAGGCGTGGTACTCCGCCGCGGGGATCCTCCACTGCGCCGGTACAAGCTGGATTCTGCTTCCCTGGGAGTAGTTCAGGGCCTATTCCCAGGAGCCTCTCCAGGGGACTATACTGATAAAAATGCCACTGATAAACAAAACCAAGCGGCCGGTCCGGTTTTTCAATACGACCGGCCCCTGTAACCCCTGGGATCACTACATGCTGCCCCCGGAAGAACGCCTTGTGGGGGCACAGCTCCACCGCTATATTCGGGACCAACTCTACTGGGTACTTCACGCCCCCCGGCAGACGGGGAAGACCACGTTTTTGCAGAACTGGATGAGGGAGATCAACAGCGGCCAATTCGACGGTGGGAACGCCCTGGCCTGTTACGTCAGCGTGGAACGCTGCCAGGGGATTGCCGAGCCGGAACGGGCTATGCCTGCTATGTGTGAGGCGATACGGCAATACGCGTCGGCCTTTGGAGTTCCGGTACCGGAGCTAAAAACCACGGATGCCAACAGTATGCTCGCGGATATGTTAAAAAACTGGTCGGAATTAGTGGCGCCGAAATCCCTGATTGTACTGTTTGATGAAACGGATGTTCTGACAGGAGAAACGCTGATCAGTTTTCTGCGGCAGTTACGGGGAGGCTTTGCGGCACGGGGGCCGGGGGTGTTTCCCGTTTCCCTGACGCTGGTGGGGATGCGGGACCTGAAGGATTACATTACCGCGGCGAAGGGCGGCATTGCCCCCAATCCAGGGTCCCCCTTCAATGTAAAGGCAGACTCCGCGGTGCTGTCCAATTTTCAGCGTGGGGACATTGTTAACCTGTTTGCCCAGCGAACCGCGGAAACCGGCCAGGAGATTACGGTGGAAGCGCTTGACTACGTGTACGGTCAGTCCCGGGGCCAGCCGTGGATTGTCAATTCGTTGTTCCAGCGGGCCACGATGCGGGTACTGGACGAGGACAGCCGTGAGACGGTAACGATTGACCATATCATGGAGGCGCGGGAACAGATGATCCAGGCCAGGGAGACCCACCTGGACGCCCTGGCCTACCGGCTTGAAGACCCCCGTATCAGAAAATTCATGGAAACCCTGATAACCGGCGAACCGGACATAAACCTTAGCTCTGGAGAAGTCTTTCGGTTGTGTCTTGATTTGGGCCTGGTTGCCGTCATAGACGGGGCGCCCTCCGTGGCGAATCCAATTTACCGGGAAGTCCTGGCACGGGAAATAACCTACGGTGTGCAATTGGCGATTCCGCTGCCCGAATGGCAGTGGCAGAAGGCGGACGGTTCCCTGGACATGGACACCCTGCTGCGGAAGTTCCAGGGATTCTGGCGGAAACATTCGGAGATATGGAAAGAAAAGTCGGACTACACGGAAGCCTTTCCCCATCTGCTGCTCATGGCGTTTTTGCAGCGGGTGTTGAACGGCGGAGGGAGGATAGACCGTGAATATGCGGCGGGGCGGGGTAGGATGGACTTGGCGATAGAATACCAGGAACGGTGGTATATTTTGGAAGTAAAGCTGGTACACAACTACGAAACGCCGGAATCGGTAGAGGAGGAGGGGCTTGAGCAGATAGTGCGCTACCGTGATCGTATAGATGCCGCCGCTTCCGCGTACCTGCTTGTCTTTGACCGGCGGTCCCAGGCGAAAGAGAAGCCCTGGGAGGAACGCCTGGGCTGGACACAGGAAGGGGCGGTAACGGTGCTGCGGATGTGAGAAAGAACAACCTGTCCCCGGTTCTGCTGCTGCTGCTGCTCCTGCTTGCGTCCTGTGGAAAGACGGACCCCGCGTCCTCCGGCCCCCAGGCCGGCCCTTCTCCCAGCCCGCCGGAGGCGGGACCGGAGGAGTTTAGTCCGTCGCCCTTCCCCCCGGAAGCACTCGTGGCCCTGCTCCGTCCGGCGGAGAGTCCGATCTGGTTCGAGGTTGCCCCAAGCGGCGAAGCCCTGCCGGCAGGTCCCCGTCATATCCCATCCCCCGCCGAAGCGGGGCTGGCCCCCTTTACCCCCTGGCCCCTGGCCCCCCATGTGGCGGCCACGCTTACCAGGGGGGAGGTCCTGTACCTTGCCGTGAACCGGGACAGTCTCCTGGCTATCGTTCCCCTTGAGGGGGGCGATCTGGGGCTCTACCGTTTTACCGCCGCGGCGTATTGGGAATCGTACACGGTGGGGAATCTGTTCCTGTACGATGATACGCCGGCGCTGTTTTTCTACCGGGATGACAATTTTTCCGAACCCGCCGCCCCTCCTCCCGATCCGCCGGCCCTTGCCCTGGTCTCGGCCGCCCTGGTTCCGCTGGCGATCCCCGCCCTGGCGGGGCTTGCCGAAGGCTGGGAGGCGGATATTCTGCGTCAGGGCGCGGACGGCCTCTGGTACTACCGGGAGCTGAGGCGGTTCGACGGGGGCCGGGAACTCCGCTATTTTCGCGGTCCCGCTTTGTCCGGGCCAGGGGAGGAAGTCGGCGTTGAAACATACCGCGGCGCCCAAACCCCCGGCGCCCAGGCGGGAACACCGGGGGACGCCGCCGGGAAAGACGAAACGCTGCCGCCGCTGCCTGAGAATTTCGCGTATACCCACGTAACGCGCCTGGGAAACTGTATCGTTGCAGCCTGGGAAGAACAGGAGGATTACAGCATCGGCGCCGCGGGGTTTATGGTGGTCCGCCGCGCGAGATCTTTCTAGTACGCAGTCATCATTCAACCTGTGGATAGTTCAGTTTGATACGCCTGAACGTAACCCTCTACCGCCCCCGCAGTGGTTCACGATAGGGAGTTAAGGTTAGGCGGCTTTTTCTTGATCGTTGTATCAGGCCACGATGGTGGTTATCGTGGGTATAAGGGCCGGTTGAGCAAACAACGTAAGCTGATCTGGGGAGCGGCAGGCCGCCGCGGCCTGCCGCTCCCCAGCGGGTTGCTGTTGGAGGAAATCAACAGATCGTTATACCTAAGTAAACGCGCATGGTGCCAGGCACCAAATTTGCTATAGAGTTCGGAGACAGAATTCGGAGAAAGGAGAACCCATGAAACGGATCCTCAAGGCGTATAAGGACCTTCTGGGCATTTTGTTCGCGGAAAGCCCCCCGATGGTTATTATCGTGTTT
>JAIRND010000156.1 GCA_031258225.1 Treponema sp.
CAAGGCGCGGGGAGCAAGCAGATATTGGAATCCATCAGCCGGTTGAACGAGGCAACCCAAATGGTGAAGGGCGGTTCACAGGAAATGCTTGAGGGGAGCCGCCAGGTAATACAGGAAAGCAGAAATCTGGAACTGGCGACTCAGGAGATAAGCAACGGAATGAACGAGATGGCCGCCGGATCAGACCAGATCAATGTGTCGATGAATCACGTAAACATCATCAGTGGAAAAAACAAGGAAAACATTGAGGTACTGGTTAAGGAAGTATCAAAATTCAAAGTGGAATAGCGTGTACAGTTGTTCAAACCGGCACTGTTCTCGTTTTTGGGTAAATTTTGATTGAAAGCCGGGGTTCATGCCCCGGAGTGCGCTCCGGGCAGTTTGCCATTGGCTTTGCCAATGGCTTCCCAGAGGCCGTTGAGGTAGGCGATGCCCAGGGCGCGGTCGTAGAGGCCGTAGCCGGGGCGGGCGGTTTCGCCCCAGATCATGCGGCCGTGGTCGGGGCGGATGTAGCCGGTAAAGCCTATGTCGTGGTAGGCCTTCATGATTTCAAAGAGGTCCAGGCTGCCATCGCGGGAGAGGTGGCTGGTCTCGTGGAAGTTGCCGGGGGATTCGATTTTGATGTTGCGAACGTGGGCAAAGTGGATGCGTGTACCAAAGCGGCGGATCGTGGCGGGGATGTCGTTGGCGGGGTTGGCGCCGAAGCAGCCGCTGCAAAGGGTGAGGCCGTTGTAGGGGCTGTCCACAAGGCCAAGGAGGCGGTCAAGGTCCTGGGCGTGGCGGACGATCCGGGGGAGGCCGAAGATGCCCCAGGGCGGGTCGTCGGGGTGGATGGCCATTTTGACGTTGTATTCCTGGCAGGTGGGGATGATCCGTTCCAGGAAGTACTTGAGGTTGGCTACAAGGTCGTCTTCGCTGACGTGGCGGTAACTGGTGAACAGTTCGTCGAGCCGGGCCATGCGTTCCGGTTCCCAGCCGGGGAGGGAGTAACCCTGGCTGCCGGAGGCAACGGTTTCGGCGATGTGTTCGGGATCTATCTGATCTACCCTGGACTGTTCATAGGCCAGGGCGGTGGATCCGTCAGGCAGGGGCTTGGCAAGGTCGCTGCGGGTCCAGTCGAAGACGGGCATAAAATTATAGCAGATGACTTTGATGCCGTACCGGCCCAGGTTTTTAATCGTGGTTTTGTAGTTTTCAATGTAGTAGTCGCGGCGGCCGGCGCCGGTTTTGATGTCGTCGTGGATGTTGACGCTTTCGATAACCTCAAGTTCCAGGCCGGCGTCGTTGACCTCTTTCTTGAGGGCGGCGATACGTTCGTTGGGCCAGACTTCTCCTACGGGGATGTCCGCCATCATGGCAACGACCCCGGATACGCCGGGTATCTGCCGGATCTGCCGGAGGGTAACTGAATCGTCTTTGGACCCGAACCAGCGAAATGTCATCTTCATGGTTTACCTCGGTTGTCTCGTTTGTCGCTTGAAAACGGGACCCGGACATTCCGGGCCCCGCGGTTCTGATGGTTTTGGAAAGGAAAAATTCTACAGGCCCAACAGGTACTGGTTGAACAGGTTTTCCAAATATTCCTGTCTGCCGCTGGTAAGGCCGTATTTGCCGTAACCGCTCTGTCCAATGGCGGCCAGTTCCTCAAGGGAGAGTTCCCCTTTTTCGAATTTGGCCCCGTCCCCGGAACCGAAGGAGCTGTACCGTTTCTTTACGAAACCGGGGATCCTTCCGTCGTTGATGATCCGCTGGGCGATCTCCAGGCCCACGGCGAAGGCGTCCATGCCGCCGATGTGGGCAATAAAGAGGTCCTGGGGGTCCACGGAGTTACGGCGGATTTTGGCGTCAAAGTTAAGGCCCCCGGTGGTGAAGCCGCCGGCATTGAGAATGGTGTACATGGCCTGGGCGGTCTCGTAGTAACTGGAGGGGAACTGATCGGTATCCCAGCCGTTGCGGGGTTCCCCGCGGTTGGCGTCCACGGAGCCGAAAAGACCGGCGGCGGCGGCGGTTTCCAGTTCGTGAACAAAGTCGTGGCCCGCCAGTTCCGCATGGTTGGCTTCGATGTTGAGCCGGAAGTCCTTGTCCAGGCCGTTGGTCTTGAGGAAGCCGATGACGGTTTCGGTATCGTAATCGTACTGGTGTTTGGTGGGCTCCATTGGTTTGGGTTCGATGTAGAAGACCCCCTTAAAGCCCTGTTTGCGGGCATAGTCCCGGGCCAGGGAGAGGAAGCGGGCCAGGTGTTCTTTTTCCCGTTTAAGGTCCGTGTTGAGGAGGCTCATGTAGCCTTCCCGGCCGCCCCAAAACGTGTAGCCCTGGCCCCCCAGTTCGATGGTGGCGTCAATGGCGGCCTTGACCTGGGCCGCCGCCAGCGCGACTACGCCGAATTCCGGGTTGGTGGCGGCGCCGTTCATGAAGCGGGGATGGGTAAAGAGGTTCGCCGTTCCCCACAGGAGTTTTACCCCCGCGGCTTTCTGCAGTTTCTTGGCCCGCCCCACAAGGGTAACAAGGTTCTTCTCGCTTTCCGCAGGGCTTGCCCCTTCGGGGGCCATGTCCCGGTCGTGGAAACAGTAAAACTCCGCCCCCAGTTTGCTGATAAACTCGAAGGCCGCGTCCATTTTGTGTTCCGCCGCTTCCAGGGGGCTCTTGGCGCCGGCGATCCAGGGGTGCTGGTGGGTAGCGGAACCAAAGGGGTCCGTACCGTCGGCGCAGAAGCTGTGCCAGTAGGCCACCGCGAAACGCAGGTGGTCTTTCATCTTCTTCTTGCCCACCTTCTTTTCCGGGTCATAAAACTTAAAGGCCAGGGGATTATCGCTCTCCGGCCCCTCGTAGGGGATCTTTCCGATTTTGGGAAAGTACTCTTTGTTCCCAACATAAAAATCCGCCATGGTTCCTCCTGTACGGCACGGTGGCCGTATGTTAAATTTTCGCTTTTAACGATCCGCCGGCGGCGGTCCGTTTTAGCGGTACAGGGGACCCAGGGCCCCCACGTATTTCTCGTATTCGGCGTAGGCTTTGTCGTAGGCGGCCACCGCCGCGGGATCCGGCCGGATGATCCGGCCCCCCTCAATACCCACATGCGCGGCGCAGAGGTCCTGGATGGAGCTATCCTTGCCTTCCTGTCTTTCCAGGGTCCAGAGGGCCTGAATAACCCCGCCCATAGCGGCGGCCTCGTCCCCGGCGGGGAGTACCACCGGCAGATTGGTAACATCGGCGGCGATCTGCTGCCACAGGGGGCTTTTTGCCCCGCCGCCGGTAAGCCGGATCTCCCTGGCCGTGAAGCCCAGTTCCCGGAATCCCGCCAGGCCGATCCTCATGCCGAAAATGGCGGCCTCCAGGCTTGCGCGCGCGATGTTGGCCTTACTGAAATTGGCGGTGGTAATGCCGTTGATGCTGGCCCGGCCAAAGGGCAGGTTGGGGGTCCGTTCCCCGTTAAAGAAGGGCAGTACAACAATGCCCTCCGCGCCAATGGGAGCCCTGGCAGCTTCCCCGTCAAAGGCTTTTACATCCAGGCCAAAAAGGGTCCGCAGTTCCTCACTGGCCACGGTACAGTTCATCGTGCAGAGCAGAGGAAGCCATCCCCCGGTGGAGGAACAGAAGGCCGCCAGGTTTCCCGTGGGGTCTATGACGGGCTTCCCGGAAAAACCGAACAGGGTACCGCTGGTCCCCAGGCTCATGGCAAGGGTTCCATCGCTTACCGTGCCGGTTCCAATGGCCCCCATCATGTTGTCCCCGCCGCCGCCGGCCACAACCGCCCCCTGGGGGATACCGTAACGGACCGCCGCCTCCGCGGAAACCCGGCCCGCCGGGGCGCCGGGGGGGATGAGTTTAGGCAGGGCCTTAAAAATAGAGGGGCCGATAAGTTCGCAGGCCTTTTCCGACCAGACGCGCCGGCGCACATCGAACAGGGCGGTACCGGAGGCATCCCCGTATTCCGCCGTGTACTCCCCGGTAAGACGCCAGTTGATGTAGTCGTGGGGGAGGAGGATATGGGCAAGGTTGGCAAAGGCCTCTGGTTTGTGGTTCTTGAGCCACTGTACCTTGGGGGCGGTGTATCCGGGCCGCATGGGGAGTCCCGCCAGATCGATAAGGGCGGCTTCGCCCCCGGCGGCCCTGGTAAGTTCATCACATTCGGCCTGGGTGGAGGTGTCGCACCAGAGTTTTACATTGTAGAGGGCCTTTCCTTCCGCGTTCAGGGGGACCAGGCTGTGCTGGTGGCCGGAAACCCCAAGGGCGGCGATGGTCTTTTTTAGCCCCCCGTCGAGTTCGCTAAAGCAGACGCCCAGGGCCTGGTCGTACCACTCGGCTTTCTGTTCCCGCTCTCCATTGTTCCCGCTTATCATGTCTACCGGAACCTGGGCCTTTGCCACCGTCGTTTTCTTTTCCCAATCGTAAAGAATCACTTTGCAGCTTTGGGTTCCAAGGTCGATTCCGCACAGGGTTTTCATCCGCAGCCTCCTGGGGAATAATAACCCCGCGGCGGCGGATTGTCCATTGCACGCATAAATGGGCTGACTGCGTACTAGAATTCCGCAAGTCCGCAGCTTAGGGCGGAGAAGACCATCTGCGCCCGGCTGCGGCCCCCTGTTTTGTGTATAAGCCTGGAAATATAATTACGGACCGTCCCGGTTTTTAGGTTGAGAATCTCCGCGACTTCCTTGGTGGTTTTGCCCTTGCCGATAAGTTCGATGATCTGCCATTCGGTCCGGGAAAAATTGGAGATGATTTCACGATGTCCGGAGTTCTTTCGCGCGGAACCATCTTCCTGGCGATGTTGCTGATACTGGTGGAACTTTGGCAGAACCCGGCCGACGATCCGGTGGGACACGTAGCAGCCTCCGGTATGGACCATGTGGATTGCGCTGGCCAATATATCCATGTCGAATTCCCGTATCAGGTAGCCCGATGCCCCCCTGTGCATGGCGCCCCAGGCGTGGTCTTCATCATCGTAGGGGGAAATGACAATTATTGATGTTGCGGGGGATTTACGCTTGATAACAGGGATAAGGTCCCAGCCTTTGATATTATCCAGGCAGTAATCGATAAGGACAATGTCCGGCTGTTCAGACACCACCAGTTGGAGGACCCGGTAACAATCCAGCGCGGTTCCGATTATTGAAATGTCCGCATGGATACCCAGAATATCCCTGGTACGTCTAAGTTCCTTCTCCCAGTTCATGGCGACGATGAGTCGTACCATAACAAGACTCCACTTTGTGGGAAGGATGAATTGTGAAAATTGTTATGGTCAAAAACTTAAAAAGCAAGCGAAAATGACAAACATCATACACCATTGGCGGTTTATTGCCGGCCGGAAGTTTTGCGGCCCGCACGATATTTCATTTGAAACCGTTAGTTGATATTTTGTATTTTGAATGAAATGCCGGCGGGAGAGCCTTCACGATTTCACGATTTCTGGGGTTTATTGCGCGGGGCGCGACAAACTGCTAGAATGAACCAAAACCCACCGCACGAGAGGAAGCCGCTACATGGCAAGAAAGGGAAAAATAATCATTGACCGGGAATTGTGCAAGGGCTGCCTGCTGTGCGTCCGCGCCTGTCCGGTAATAGTACTGGGGCAAAGTCAAACGCCCAACGCGTCGGGCTCCTACCCCTCGGAACCCGTGTATCCGGAGAAGTGTATTGCCTGCGGGAACTGCTACGAAGTATGTCCCGATGTCTGTATCGAGGTGTACGAATTGGGGGCGGCGGTATGAGTGAAAAAGTTTTGATGAAGGGGAACGACGCTATAGCGGAAGCCGCCCTGCGGGCGGGCTGCCGGGCCTATTTCGGTTATCCCATAACCCCCCAGAACGAGCTTATTGCCTACATGGCCCGGCATATCATGAGCCGGGGCGGGGTGTTTATCCAGGCGGAAAGTGAGACCGCGGCGATCAACATGGTCTACGGCGCTTCCTGCGCGGGGGCGCGGTCCATGACCAGCTCCTCCAGCCCCGGCGTAAGCCTGAAACAGGAAGGTATTTCCTACGCCGCGGGGGCGGATGTGCCCCTGGTGCTGGTAAACGTGGTCCGGGGCGGCCCCGGACTGGGTTCCATTGCCCCCAGCCAGGGCGATTACTTCCAGTCCACGCGGGGCGGGGGCCACGGGGACTACTACTGCATTGTCCTGGCCCCCAAGAGCGTACAGGAATGCGCGGACCTGACCTACCTGGCCTTTGACCTGGCGGATCAGTACCGTATGCCGGTTATCGTGCTGGCCGACGGGATGATTGGACAGATGATGGAGGGGGTGGAACTGCCCCCGCAGAAAACCCAGGCGGAACTGCCCGCGCGGGATTGGACGGTCGGATACCTGGGCGGGGGGGATGCCCCAAGGCCGTCAAGGCATATCACCTCAATAAACCTGGTGCCTGAGCAGCTTGAGGCCAAGACCAGGGCCCGTTTTGAGCGTTACGAGGCGATCAAAAAAAATGAAGTCCGCTTTGAGGCGTCCGGCTACCGTACTGCCTGTGGGGAGTTCTCCGGCGAGGGCCCGGACCTGACCTTGGTGGCCTACGGCACCTCCGCGCGGGTCTGCCTGGGGGCGAAAAAACTGGCCGAAAAAGAGGGGATAAAACTTGGCCTGTTCCGGCCTGTCACGCTCTGGCCCTTCCCCTACCGGGCCCTGGGGAAGATCGCCGCCACGGGAAAGCCCATTCTGACCGTGGAAATGAGCCTGGGGCAGTTGGTGGAGGATGTGAAACTCGCGGTCTTTGAGGCTCCCGCCCGCCCGGCGGTACACCTGTTGGGTCATTCCGGCGGGGTAATTCCCACAGAGGAAGAGGTCTTCGCCGAGGTGAAAAAGATACTGGGGGGTACGATTCATGAGTGAAAAAAAACTGCTGGGGCACCCTGAAAGCCTGTACGATGTGCCCACCAAATACTGCGGCGGCTGCGGCCACGGGGTGATCCACCGGATCATCACAACGCTGCTGGACGAGATGGGACTGCGGTCCAGGGCCGTGATCACTAACCCCGTGGGCTGCGCAATCTGGGCGGACCTGTACTTTGACTTCGACTCGGTGCAGCCCCCCCACGGCCGGACCCCCGCGGCGGCCACCGGAATCAAGCGGATACTGCCGGACCACCTGGTGATCTGTTACCAGGGTGACGGAGACATGGCGGCCATCGGTACCGCGGAGATGATACACGCCGCGAACCGGGGGGAAAAGTTCACCACGATCTTCGTGAACAACGCCATCTACGGCATGACCGGCGGGCAAATGGCCCCCACCACGCTGATTGGTCAAAAAGCCGCCACCGCGCCGGAGGGCCGGGACCCGGTGGAGGCGGGCATGGGCTATCCCATTCGTGTCTGTGAACTGTTGGCGACGCTGGACGGGACCCGCTACATCGCGCGGGGGGCGGTGAACACCCCCGCCAACGTCAGGAAACTCAAGGCCTACATCAAAAAGGCCTTTGAGGCCCAACTGGCCGGCATCGGCTTCACGATGGTGGAGGTCCTGTCCCAGTGTCCCACGAACTGGGGCATGGAGCCGGTTCAGTCCGTCGAGTGGCTGGAACAGAACATGATCCCCGTGTTTCCCCTGGGGGAAATTAAAAACACCCTGGAGGCCGCGCAGGCCCCGGCGGGCAGGCGGGGGGCCGCGTAATGACGGAAAAATCATTTTTCGCGGGCTTCGGCGGCCAGGGCATCGTATCCCTGGGGCAAATTTGGGTGTACTGCGCCATGAAAGAGGGCAAAAACGTTACGTTTTTCCCCTTCTACGGCGCGGAAAAACGTGGGGGTGTCGCCCGGGCTTCGGTCATCGTCTCCGATGAGGAAATCGCCAGCCCCCTGGTTACGGTTCCCGACTCCGCCCTTGTAATGAACGCCGACTCCCTCCCCATCTGCGAGGCTATCCTGAAAACGGGGGGCATCCTGCTGGTCAACTCCACGCTGGTTAAAGAGGAGCCCAAACGCGGCGATATCCGGATTGTCAAACTTGAGGCAAGCGCCCTGGCGGAAGAAATCGGCAATGTCCGTTTTGCCAACATGGTGGCCCTGGGGGCTATGGCCCGCCTTACCGGCGCGCTGGCCCTGACGGAGGCGGAGGACATTCTGAAAAAATTTTTCAGCCCCGACAAGCACAGGTTTATTCCCAAAAACATCGAGGCGATCAGGGCGGGCTGCGGGGCCGTGTAGCCAGGTATGGCTAAAAGTAAAACCGCTGGGTGCCTGGCACCATGCGCGTTGACAGATTTTTGAGTACAGGGGTATACTGGTGTAACCAATCTGGTGTAATCAATCTGGTGTAACGAATCTGGCGAAAGTGCCGATATTTGTCTAAGAGGTATGGAGTGCCCCGGGTCCACGAGTATAAAAAGCTGGAAAATAGCTTGGTTCAAAAGACCAAGAGTCTTATTATTGCCTTTGCCCGGGCTATCGGCGGGATGGTAACAGCATTTTTCAGACTTCTAACCCGCCGCTATACGGTTGTTCTGGTCCCCCATTCGGAAAAAAAGGTCTATAACTTCCACATTACCGTTTTTTCAGTTTGCTGCGTCGTACTCTTTGTGGCGGGAATCATCGGAACCTTCTTCTGGTACGGCGCGTCCTATACCAATACCCTGGGCGTTTTGGCGGGCAAAGAGGGCCGCCTTAAGGATACCCAGGCCAGCCTTGACCAGTTACGGGACGAGATAACCGGCCTTCTGCGGGAGGCCAGGAATTTTGAGAGTTCCCTTTCGTGGACCCTTTCCGCGCTGGGGGCGGATGTAAATCCGGGCGGGAACAACCAGGGTGGCGTGGGGGACCTGGCCGCCTTTTTCGACATTCGGGAAACCCCGGAGGGGACACAGCAGGAGGTGGAGGATGTACGCCGCCTTGCCGCCTATCTGGCCTCCGCCCAGGAGCCGATCCGGGAGATCGGGACCCTGCTGGATTCCCAAAGCGCCCTGCTGACGGAAATCCCAAGTATCTGGCCCATCAGGGGTGGTCTTGGCCACATTTCCATGTTTTTTGGGCAGAATGAGCATCCCATTACCCATCAGTACTACATTCACAAGGGCATTGACCTTTCCACCTACCGCGCCGGGGACCCAATCGTAGTTACCGCCGATGGGCAGGTAGTTACCATTGATTTTGAGCCGGAAGGCTTTGGCAACTACGTGATTATCAAACACAAACACGGCTATTACACCCGGTACGCCCACCTGCAAAAGGCGGCGGTCAGAATTGGTCAGCGGGTACAACAGGGTGAGGTTATTGGGTTTATCGGTAACACAGGGCTTTCCACCGGGCCCCATTTGCATTACGAGGTTCACATTGGTTCCGATGTGGTGGATCCCTACAAGTACATCAATATCCGTTCCAGAATTGCCCGCAGCACTCCACGGTAAACAGGTTTTTTATGGCCTCACATGCTGAAGATTTCTCCGTAAACACCATTATTGGGCCCAATTCCGAGCTAAAGGGAGATCTTAACACCGATGGCTTTACCCGCGTAGACGGCAACCTCCATGGCAATCTGACGGTTGCCGGCAGGGTTGTAATTGGGGAGGCCGCGCGGATGCGCGGTAACATCAGCGGAACCGTCGTAACCATTGGCGGGGTGGTCCGGGGCAATGTGCTTGCCAGCGAACGGCTTACCATTCTGTCCGGCGCCCTGATCCTGGGGGATATTATTACCCGGCGCATTCAAGCCGACGAGGGCTGCCTTGTCCACGGACGGGTCCGGGTATGCAGGGCCCCGGAAGCCTGGGAAGCGGCCGTGTCCGAGTACGCGGATGCCCAGGGGGTTAAATCCGCCCTTTCCCGGTTCAACCGGCATGATACGCTGTAGAATTTCGCCATACCGGCGGCGGGGTTAACCGAACCCCGCAAGGAGGTCTAATGGCCAACATTGATTTTCCCCAGGATCTAAACGGCGTTTTCCTTGATCCCCTGTCCTATGCCGGGACGAATCCCCGTTCCAGGGCGGAAGCCCGGCGGAGATCAAAACGTTCCGGCAACGCCGCGGAAACGGATTTTTCCTCCGTTCTGGAACGATCCCGGATGGACGGGCCGGAGGCGGCAGAGGCACAGCCCGTTTCCGAAGAAACGGTAAACCGGCTTCTGGAAGAACTCCGAAGCGCGGGCGATACCCTGCGGGAACGGCCCTTTCCCCAGGAGATCCTTGCCTACAAGAAGGCGGTGCGGAATTTTATGAGGTACGTGGTGGATAACGGGTACCAGGTGACGGAACAGGACGGACTACCCAAATATCTCAAACCCGGTTTTTCCGGCACACGGGGCAGCCCCGACTCTCTGGAGCGGACCCGGCGTTACGTTATCCAGGTGGTAGACCGGAAGCTGGAGGAATTGGCCGCCACGCTTCTGAGCCGCCAGCTTTCCCAACTGGAATTGCTGTCCCGCCTTGAGGAAATCAGGGGTCTTCTGGTAGACTTGGTTTCCTAGGAGTCTGAAGATATCGTGGACATCGAAGAAAACGTCGAGGATATTTCCTTCCTGGAAGACAACCCTACCCCGGAGGATCTGGAACCCACCGTCTTTGCGGCCGAACCCCTGGCCCCCGATACTCCCCTCTACCGGCTTCACCTGGACTACGCAAACGAAAATTTTATCGCGGGATACCGGGGGGACCCCCTGCGTCCCGGCGACAAGGTGATGGTCGTTACCCCCTATGGCCGGGACCTGGCCCGGGTTCAGGGCCCCTTAAGCTGCTGCTGCGGGCAGGTTTCTTCTCACCAGGGCATCAACGTTCCCTGGATCGACAGGCTTGCCGAACCGGAAGAACTGAACCGGGAAATGCGCAACCGGGAACAGGAGAGGGATGTCTTTCACATTTGCCAGGAAAAAATAGAGATCCACGGCCTGGAGATGAAGCTGGTCCTGGTTCATATCATGGCGGGAGAGGCCAAAATATGGTTTTTCTACACCGCGGAAAACCGGGTAGACTTTAGGGACCTGGTCAAAGACCTGGGGGGCATCTTTAAGACGCGGATACAGATGCACCAAATTGGGGTCCGGGATGAAACTCAAGTAGTGGGGGGCCTGGGGGTCTGTGGCCGCTGCTACTGCTGCCACGCGGCTGCCGGCAAGCTCAAACCTGTATCAATCAAAATGGTCAAAGATCAGAACCTGTCCCTTAATTCCATGAAGGTCTCCGGCCCCTGCGGACGGCTTCTATGCTGCCTTGCCTATGAACACAACTTCTACAGCGAACAGCGCCGCCAATTCCCCCCGGAAGGGATGCGCCTTGGCTTCGATGGAACCCAGTGGAAAGTAGTAGAGGCCAATATGATTCTGGGAAAACTTAGACTCGCCGGCGATGACGGCCGGGTCCTTAGTGTCCCCGCTTCCGCCTTTGAAAAAACCGACGGTTCCTGGCGGCTGGCAAAACCGGCGGAAACCGTGTTAAGCGCCGCGGAGGCAATTTCCCCGTAGATGACTGCCGGTATTTATATTAGAATTGCTTCATGCAAACCTGTGACGCGGACCTGATTATTATTGGGGCGGGACCCGCGGGTTTGACAGCGGCCCAATACGGGGCCCGGGCGAACCTGCGGACCCTTGTTTTCGAGCAGATTACCCCCGGCGGCCAGGCCCTTACCATCGACACACTGGAAAATTACCCCGGCAACGTGGGGACACGGGACGCGGAAGGCAAACCCCTTGCCCCTCCCAAGTCCGGCTACGACTTTTCCCAGGACCTTCACCGTCAGGCGCTGGACTTCGGCGCACGTTTTATCGCCGCTCAGGTTGAAACCCTGAAAACAGAGGGGGACCTGTTTACCATAACCACGGAACATGGCGAAACCAAACAGGCCATCGCCCTGATCCTGGCCACCGGGGCGTCTCACCGGACCCTGGGGGTCCCCGGAGAAGCCCAATTCACGGGCCGGGGGGTTTCCTACTGCGCCACCTGCGACGGTCCGTTCTTTCGGAATAAAAAAATCGTGGTAGCCGGCGGCGGGGACGCGGCCTGCGACGAGGCCCAGTACCTGTCCCGCCTTTCCCCCCGGGTCGTGCTGGTACACCGCCGGGACCGTTTCCGGGCCCAGGATAGTCTTGTGGAACGGGTACGGAACAACCCACGCATCGAAGTACGACTTAACACGATCATCAGGGAGATCAGGGGGGAACAGACGCTCAGTTCCCTTATCCTGGAACACAGCGATAACACGGGTACAGGCACGGGCCAAACCTACCAGGAGAACGCCGACGCGGTGTTTGTCTTTGTGGGGACGGTTCCCCAAACTTCCCTGGTTCCCGGCCTTAAAAAAGACGCGGCGGGCTACATTGTTACCGATCAGCGGATGGAAAGTTCCAGGCCCGGCCTCTTTGCCGCCGGCGATGTCCGCTCCAGCCCCTTCCGTCAGGTTGTGGTGGCCGCCGCCGAGGGGGCCATTGCGGCCCACTGCGCCGCGGAGTACATCGAGGCCTGGAAAACCGGGCGGCGCCCGGTTCAGGGGCCCGGAGCGGCGCGTGAGTAACTACCGGAGCGTCCTCAAATGGACCATCCCCAAGCGCCGCAGGGCCCTGCTCATAGCCGCGCCGCTTCTTGCCGGCATGCTGGCGATCCTTTCACCCCTGGGTTTTAGCGATTTTAACTATGTGGTTCCGGGTCCCGCGGCCCCGGACCGGGTCATTCCGGACCGGCAGACGGTTCCCGATGAGGCGCCGGACACCCAGGAGCCCGGACCAAAGGAACAGGCCGCGGCCCTGCTGGCCCGGATGAGTAACGAGGAAGCCCTGGCCCAGACCTTTATGCTGGGCTGGGTGGGGGCGGAACCTTCCCCCCTGATCATAAACTGGATACAGGATCGTCATATCGGCGGGGTAAAGATATTCGGCTGGAACACGGAAGACACCCAAAAACTTGCCAAAACCGTGGGAGAACTGCAACTGGCAAGCCTTGAAGGGAAGTACGGCCTTCCCCTGCTGGTTGCCACCGATCAGGAGGGGGGCTGGATCCGCCATGTAAAGGGCGCCACCAGCGAAACACCCGGCAACATGGCTATCGGCGCCTCCGGGTACCCCCAGGACGCCTACCTGGCAGGCTATTATATCGGCAAGGAACTGGCGGCCCTGGGAATCAATATGAACTTTGCCCCCACGGTGGACCTGTTTACCAACCGGTTTTCCTCACTTATCGGCCCCAGGGCCTTTGGGAGTAACCCAACCCAGGCGGGTATCCTGGGGGCCGCCTTTATGAAGGGCCAAATGGCGGCGGGAATTATCCCCACGGCAAAGCACTACCCCGGGCACGGGGACACGGACCTGGACTCCCACGGGGTACTGCCCCGCATCGACGCGCCCTTCGAGGTTCTGTGGGAACGGGAACTGGTTCCTTACCGGATTCTGATCCGGGAGGGGCTTCCCGCGGTAATGAGCGGGCATTTGGCCTTTCCCCAAACCCAGGCGGCCTCCACCCCGGCCTCCCTGTCATCCTACTTCCTCAAGGAAATACTGCGGGACACAATCGGGTACCAGGGCCTTATCATCACCGACGACCTGATGATGAACGGCGCCACCACCCACGCGGGAAGTATTTCCCGTGCAGCCAAACAGGCCCTGCTGGCGGGCAACGATATTATACTGCTCTCAACAACCCCCAACCTGTCCGACCCCGTGTGGACCGCCCTGGTCCGCGCCATGCAGGACGAGGACGAATTCCGGGAACGGGTATGGGACGCGGCCCGGCGGGTGCTGGAAGTAAAATTCAGCCGGCTCCGGGGAGAAGTTCCCTACATACCGGATTTGGAAAAACTTAACGGTGAACTTACCAACCCGGAAGGGGCGGCTTTTTTTCTGGACCTGGCGGTTCGCAGCGTAACGCTTCTCCGGGGGGGGCCGCTCAAGGCGGAGGAATCCGGCCGTCTGCTCATCGCCGGGTCCTACGATGATTTTTTCCGGGCGGGAAAGGCCGCTTACCCGGAGGCGGAAACCTACCGCTGGTCCTCCGGCCGGCAGGTCCAAAACTTTGTCCGCCTGGCCCAGAACGCGGATACGATTATCTTCTGCCTGTCGGACACGGAAAGCCTGAACTTTTTGCAGGGAATCCAGGACCTCAACAAGCATGTCATCGTCATTTCGGTGCTGAATCCGGTGTATCTGGAACGTGTTCCCTGGGTAAACGGGGCTATCGCCGTGTACAGCTACGCCCCCGAATCCTTTACCGCGGCCTTCTCGGTCCTGGCGGGACGAATCGGCGCGGACGGAAAACTGCCCTATGATTAAAGATTCCGGCCGGAAGTGGAAACGGCTGAGCCGGCGGCACATTAATGGCGCGCGGGAACTGTTACGCTGCCAGGAACTGTTCTGTGTATCCGCCTGCGCCCGGTTTCTCCAGCCGGAACGGTTTTCCTGCCAGATGTGGGGCTTCCCCCAACCTGATAACTCCATTGGGGCCCTGCTTATCCACAGCAAAGGAACCATTTTCCCCGTCTTTGGCAATTACGAAGTCCACCAGTCCACCATGCCGCCGGCCCTGCTGCGCTTTTTGAAAAAAACCAACATTTACGCGCTTCAGGGACTGCGAAATGATGTGCTAAGCCTGCAGGGGATCCTGGAGGAATTGGGAAAGCAGAGCAGCGACGAGATAGATTACGACCTTATGGCCCTGAACAGGGGTCCATCCGCGGCAACACTGCTGGCGGGCCCCCCGGACATCTCCATACGGGAACCGGAACTGTGGGAGATGGACGATATTCTCCCCCTGCAGACAGCCTACGAGATGGAAGAAGTGCTGCCCCAGGGGGCCGTCTTCGACGCCGCCGTCTGCCGCGTAAACCTAAAGCGTATCCTCCAAGAGGAAAAGATCCTGGTGGCGGAACTGGGGGGGCGGTTCATCGCCAAGGCAAACACCAGCGCCATTTCCTTTACCAGAGCCCAAATCGGCGGGGTTTTTGTCCACCCAAGTTACCGGGGCCTGGGCATAGCCCGCAGGATCTGCGCCGAACTTACAAGGATCCTGGTCAAATCCGGCCAGGGGGTAAACCTCTTTGTAAAAAAATTGAACCGGAGCGCCCAGGCCGCTTACCACTCCATCGGGTTCAGGCCCGTTGCCGACTACCGCATCACTTACTACTAAGCCCCTTTGAAAAGCCCGTGGATCTCCCGGGCGTAGAGGGCCTGAATACGGTGGCGCAGCAGTTCCTGCTTGCCCGACAGTTCCCGGCCAACCTCAAAGGGCTTGGGCAGCAGCTTGAATTTAAAAATCCTCTCAAACGGCTTAAAACCCGCGCGGGGGCTCACCAGATCCGCCACCTCGTTGACAATAATCTCGTTGATCTCCGGCTGCTGTAAAAGCAGCTCGTAGTCCACAATGGGAATACCGTTTTCCTCCGCAAAGGCCATCACCGCCGCCTGAACCGGCACAATAAGCGCCGCCAGGTACTTCTGGTCCTGCCCCACCACCGCGCACTGGAATATGTAGGCGCTTTCCCGCAGTTTAACCTCAATAGGCACAGGCTCCACATTTTCACCCCCCCGCAGCACAATGGTATCCTTGGCCCGGCCGGTAATCCTAAGTTCCCCATCGTAGGTCATCATGCCAATGTCCCCGGTATTGAGCCAGCCATCCGGCGACAACACCGCCGCGGTAGCCTCCGGTTTCCGGTAGTACCCCTTCATCACCTGGCCGCCGCGGACACAGATAATCCCGTTACGACCCGGCGGCAGCGTACGCCCTTTTTCATCGATGATCCGGACCTCCGTATGCAGAAGCGCCTGTCCAATGGTACCCCGCCGGGCTTCACGCCAGCGCCGCGCCGATACCAGAGGGGCGGTCTCGGTCAGGCCATAGCCCTCCCGCAGCCGTATCCCCACGGCGTTGAAAAAGTGGTCTACCTTGGCAGGCAGAGTCCCGCCCCCGCTCAGCCCCGCCCGCAGCCCCCCCAGCCGTTCCCTGATATGCCGGAACACCAGGAGCGTAGCGATACCCTGGCCGGGCAGCAGCAGCAGCCAGGGCAAAAACCCAACTACCGCGTCCACAACCCGGATCCGGCCATGAAAATTCGGCAAAAGCCCAAAGACCAGGTCCCTAACGTAGGTATACATAAGCCCGTAGGACACGCACAGGTCAAAGGCCCTTTTTCTCAAACCCCCCTGCTGCCGGACATTCCGGTTAATACCGTCCATAATGGCCTCCCACACACGGGGAACACTAACCATCCACTGGGGCCGTACCGCCTGAAAATCCGCCATCAACACCGGCGCGATAGGCTTGGAGTAGGCAATACCGGTCTTGTAGAAGAAGATCACGTACTCAATACACCGCTCATAGACATGCCAAACCGGCAGTACCGAAAGCCAAATATCACCGGGTCTCAGGTCAAAGATCAGCGCAAAGGAGGGAAGCTGGCAGAGGAAATTCCCGTGACTCAGCATCACCCCCTTGGGTTCCCCCGTGGTCCCGGAGGTAAAAATAATGGTGGCAATATCCTCACTTCCACCCTTATCCATCTCCGCCTCCACATCCCCCGGTTTTAAAACCTCGTGTTTTTGCCCCAGGGCCAGAAGACTGGGAAAGTAGAGCACTTGTATCCCCGCCGCCGCCGCTTCCGCCTCAGTCTCACCGTCCACCGGATCAAAGCTGATCAACATGCCAAGGGCGGGCAGTTCCGCCCGGATGGAGAGGAGTTTTGTAACCTGCTTCTGATTCTCCACAAAGACCACCGCGCAGGCCGTAGTACCCAGGATATAGACCAACTCTTGCGCCGTGGCGTCGCCGCCCCGTGGCACATCCGCGGCGCCAATAGAAAGAACCCCAAAATCGCTGACCATCCACTCCTGCCGGTTATCGGCGACAATCCCCACATGATCGCCCCGTTTAACCCCCAGTTCCAAAAGCCCGCCCGCGGCATAGCGTATCTCATCGTAAAATTGCCGGTAATTTTTGGGCTTAAACCGCTCCCCGGCCTCCAAAGAATCCCCATCCGGCCGCTTTGCCGGGACATTCTTAACATATTGAACAACAACATCCGGGGTCTCCCCCACCCGTTTACGCAACATCAAGGGCAGGGTCTGTTCCGCAAACAGCGTTCCCCGCGTGGTTTTCCGGTTATCAGTAATTATCATGACAAAAATCAATATATTGTCAAATTTGAGATTACGCAAGTAAATTCAAGGGTTTGGGCATAAAAAAACCTCCCGGGAAAAGGAGGTGAGGAAACCCGGGAGGCGGCCTGATAGGGTTTCCACCGAACATAGCCCGATGGATACGATGTTATTACCGGTTTTGTAAAACCAGCCATCTAACCCCTATTCCAGTTACCTTAAACTTAAGATTTTTACTACCCCAGGTCAAGGGAATTCGGTATAATGACGCATGACCTGTACCACCACGATACGCACCCCGTTGGGGCCGATGCTGGCATCTTCCGATGGGGAATCGCTTACGGGCCTCTGGTTTGTGGGGCAAAAACACTTCCCCCCACAGGCCGCGGAATGGCCCGCCGGCCCGGACCTGCCTGTCTTTACGACCCTGCGCACCTGGCTTTCCGGCTATTTCGCGGGGGAAAACCCGGAAATTCCCCTCCGCCTTGACCCCCGTGGCACCGAATTTCAAAAAACCGTGTGGACTCTGCTCCAACGCATACCATACGGCAGCCTAAGCACCTACGGCGCCATCGCGGGACAAGTAGACCCCCACGCGGCCTCCACACTGGCCCGCGCCGTCGGGGCCGCAGTCGGTCATAACCCCATATCCCTGCTCATACCCTGCCACCGGGTTATCGGCGCGGACGGAAACCTGACAGGCTACGCCGGGGGCCTCGACAAAAAAAAGGCGCTGCTCCGGCTTGAATGCGCACCCGCGCCTTGACCCCTCCCCGGAAATGGGGCATAATGCTCTAAAGGCTTAAGGGAGACAAGTAGGCGTCAAGGACGGAGTAAGAGAGACCGCGTCACGGGCTGGAAGCGCGGTTCTCCGGAAGCCGCCGAAAACCACTCCCAGGGAGAAATCCCGGCCGTCTTGGGGAACCCCGGTAAGCCGGCAAGTAACCAGGACCGTGAATCCGCGTCAGGGATGATGAGCGCGTCCCCCGTCATGGGGCGGCGAAACGGGGTGGTACCGCGGGCGGCTTGCGCTGTTCGTCCCCATAACGCGTCCGGATAGAACCCGTAAATGGATCACCGGGCAGAGAGGTACTTTCCCATGTCCGATTCAATTTCCCCGGTCCAGTCTTCCGGTAAATCTCCGCAGCGCAATGAGCGGCTCGACCGTATCCGCCATTCCGTAAGTCATATCATGGCCCAGGCGGTTACCCGGCTTTACCCGGGAACCAAAGTCGCCATTGGACCTTCCATCGAACATGGGTTTTACTACGATTTCTCCTTCCCAAAAAACGCCGAGGGCAAGTCCCCGCTCACCGCGGAAGACCTTCCCCGTATCGAAGCGGAAATGAAAGCGATCATCGACTCCCGCCAGGACATGGTACGGGTAGAACTGGACCGGGAGGAGGCCCTGCGGCGCTTTGCCGGTGAGGAATTCAAAACAGAACTTATCAACGAACTTCCCGCAGGGGAACCGATCACCGTGTACGAAAACCGCGCCAATGCCGAAGGCGCCGCCGGTTCTCCCGGCGCCCTCCTCTGGACCGATCTATGCCGGGGTCCCCACGTCCACAACACCAGGGAAATCAATTCCGCGGCCTTTAAGCTGATGAACATCGCCGGGGCCTACTGGCGCGGGGACGCAAAACGGCCCATGCTCACCCGGATCTACGGCACCGCCTGGGAAACCCCCAAGGACCTTAAGGCCTACCTTACCTTTCTGGAGGAGGTGGAAAAAAGGGATCACCGCCGCGTAGGAAAGGATCTGGACCTCTACTCCATCCACGAGGAAGCGGGCGCGGGGCTCATCTACTGGCACCCCAACGGGGGCCGCCTGAGGGTTGCCATTGAAGACTTTTGGCGTAAAGAACACTACCGCGCGGGTTACGAGATTCTCTACACCCCCCACATCGGGAAAAGCTGGCTGTGGGAAACCTCCGGGCACCTGGGCTTTTACAAGGGGAATATGTATTCTCCCATGCAGATCGACAACCAGGACTACATCATAAAACCGATGAACTGCCCCTTCCACATCATGATCTACAAGGACAGGGGCCGCAGCTACCGGGACCTGCCTTTGCGTTGGGCGGAACTGGGTACCGTGTACCGGTACGAGCGCAGCGGCGTCCTCCATGGTCTCTTGCGGGTTCGGGGGTTTACCCAGGATGATGCGCATATTTTCTGCACCCCCGATCAGATCGAAGGGGAAATCCGGGAAGTTCTGCGCTTTAGCCTGTGGATATGGAAAGTTTTTGGCTTCAAAAACATCAAAGCTTACCTTGCCACCAAGCCTGAGGAGTCAGTGGGGGAAGAGGCCCGCTGGGATCAAGCCCTGGAAAGCCTCCGTAAAGCTGTTACCGATGAAGGGCTGGACTACGAAATTGACGGAGGGGGCGGCGCTTTCTATGGCCCCAAGATTGACCTCAAGGTAAAAGATGCCCTGGGCCGTGAATGGCAGATGACCACTATTCAGTTTGACTTTAATGAACCGGAGCGTTTCGATATGACCTTTGTAGATGCCGACGGCCGGCATAAGCGGCCCTACATGGTCCACCGGGCCCTCCTGGGCAGCCTGGAACGGTTTTTCGGCGTCCTTATTGAACATTTCGGCGGCGCTTTTCCCCCATGGATTGCCCCGGAACAGGTGGCCGTTATTCCTGTGGCGGAAAATTTCAACGGCTATGCACAACAGGTAGCCGCCGAACTCAAGGCCCAGGAGATTCGCGTCAGCCTGGAGCTTTCCGGCGACCGGCTCAACGCGAAGATCCGTGGTTGTCAGAATCGTAAGATTCCCTACATGCTGGTTGTGGGCCAGCGCGAGGCCGACGAGGG
>JAIRND010000024.1 GCA_031258225.1 Treponema sp.
GTGGCCGCCGCGGCCTGCCGCTCCCCAGCCGGTTCACATTGTGTTGTTCAACCAACCCTTATACCTGCGATAACCACCATCGTTTCCCCCCGGGCTATCCCCGCCCCCGCAGCGGTTCACGATAGGGAGTTAAGGTTAGGAGGGTATCAAACCTAAAACCCAGGTTGAATGGTGTCTGACTACACCACAAAGCAAATTTGGTGCCTGGCACCATGCCCGGGAAGCACCGGAAGCACCAAAAAAACCCCACAATTACAATCATGACTGCGTACTAGGTAGACATCTACCAGGTGATATGATCGGGGTCGGGGAACGGATCGGGATACCCCGGTAAACCGGTCAGGAGATCCATATCGCCCTGATCAAGTTCAAAGTCAAAAACCTGGGTGTTGGAGCTAATCCTGCCGGGAGTAACCGATTTTGGGAGGGGCAGGTATTCTTTTTGCAGGCTCCAGCGTATGCAGACCTGGGCCGGGGACTTGCCGTATTTTTTCGCGATACTCGCGACAACCTGATCGTTCAGGAGATTTCCGCCGCCGCTGCCGCCGAAGGGACTGTATGCCTCGATCAGGAGCCCCCGCGCCCTGCTGTACGTAACCACTTCCTGTTTCGGGTCTCCCGGGCACAGGCGGATCTGATTGACCGCCGGAGGAATTTTCGCCGTCTTTGCCAGCGCCTCCAGATGGTGGGCGTGAAAATTACTCACCCCCAGGGCCCTGATGTGCCCGGCCTGGTAGAATTCCTCAAAGGCCCGCCATGTTTCGGCGTTGGATTCGGCCCAGTTGTTCCGGTACGCGATGGGGTTGGGCCAGTGGATAAGGTAGAGGTCAAGGTAGTCCACCTGTAGTTCTTTCATGGTCTTTTTGAAGGCGGCGATTGTTTTTTCGTATCCGTGATCCGGATTGAAGAGCTTGCTGGTAACAAAGACCTCGTCCCGTTTAAGGCCGCTTTGTTTCAGCGCCTTTCCGATGCTCACCTGATTCTCATAGGCCGAGGCGGTGTCGATATGGCGGTACCCCGCCTTCAGGGCCTCCAGAACCGCCTGTTCCGCGGTCGCCCCCTCCGGGGCCTGCCATGTTCCAAACCCGATGCAGGGAATTTTGACCCCATTGTTCAGGGTGTAACAATCAATTAAGGATTTCATGCTCATACCACCACTGTACGGAGAGGGGTAGTGGATGTCAATGCTTCGCAGGGCACGGACCCTATTCAACCTGGGAGGGAGAAAAGAAACAGGCCCCAATTTGAATGGCGTCCGGTTGACAGGCTCAGAGCGCGGCAAGTTCATCTATGGAAAGCCCGGTCGCCCGGGCTATCTGCTCAACAGGTATACCAAGGTTCTTTAAATTTCGGACGATTTTCAGTTTTTCCTCCCGGCCTTCCTGCCGGCCCTCCTCCCGGCCTTCCTGCCGGCCCTCCTCCCGGTCTTTCAGGAGGGCGCCCTGTATGCGCGAGTACTCATCCCTCTGCGCCTTCAATCGCGCCTCGTAGATCATCCGGTTCGCCTCGTCTTCGCTCATCACCCGCAGCCTGCTATACGCTTCCCCTATCACTGGGTTCTTCTCCGCCACCATCTTGATCTCCTCCTCGGTTTCCGCCGCCCGTCTCCTCATGGAATCTTCCCGGCCGGAAGATCAAGCCGAAGGGCGCGAACTGCTCCTCCGCCTGTCCGCCAACCCGAACTCGTCCCTCATGGTGGCGTCCCTTGTTTTGCAGGACGCTATACGCCGGGAGGCCTGGCCGGAAGCCCGCCCTCACATCACCAGGCTTCTCAACGAACGGCGGTCTTCGGAGGATCTCCTCAGCGCCTATACGGTGGAACACGGCCAGGGAAACAACGCGGCGGCCCTCTCCTATGCCAGAGAGCTTTACGATAGGGACCACGGCAATGACGAAGGGGCGGCGGCGTATATTTCGGCCCTCATCGACACAGGCCGCGAGGACGAAGCGGGCCGCCTGATCGAAAACCGCCTTGGCAGTGTTTCCGGGGGCAGCATAAAAAGCCGCTACTATTATCTCAGGAGCCGCATACATTCCAACGACGAGGCCGCGGTGAACGACCTCCGTTCAAGCCTTTTCGAGGACCCCCGAAACCTCAACGCCCTGACGGCCATGTTTGAAATCTACCACCGCCGCAAGGATGAACGCCGGGCGGTCTACTACCTCAAGCAGGCTCTGGCCCTTGCGCCCGAAAGCCCCCAGCTTAAACGTTATGAAAGGGAATACGCCACGGCCCTGGGTAATTGAAGCGCCCCAGGGCGCCGGCATTTGAACCGCTTATATTATTTCCAGATAATCCTTATCAGGCAGAGCCGGGAACGGGGCCGCCGGCAGCGTCTGGTACCAGAAAGCCACGGACGCTATGTCGTCCTGGAGGGGAAGATACCGCCCTCCTTCGCGGCAGCCCAGGGCCTGGATCGTTACCTTGAGGTCCTTTTCAAACCGTATAGGGTCGGTAATATGCCAGCGGTACATACCAAACCGTTTCTGACAGTTGTAAAGCTCATCGCGTTTTATTTCATGAAATCCGGTATAAGGCGTTGTATAGGAGACATACCTGTCATTGGTATAAGGGTCTAAAAAACCATAGGAGCCGCAGAAGTAGTCCTCCGTTCCTGTCCCGCAGATTGTTGGGTACTCCCCGTCCCCGTCCAGGTAGAATTTGATTTCCCCTTCACCCCACCAGCCGTTGTTGTTCGTCCCCCAGGCGAGGTAGGTTCCCACATACTGGCCCTTGCCTTTTACCCCATCCAGGATGGTGTAGACCGATTTATAGGGGAGCGTATTGGTCCTCCTCCACCGGGCGTGGAAGTAGGCGCAATCGCCGGGCACTTCGGTCAGGGTGTAATCGATCTGATAGAAAAAAGTAACGTCTTCATCGCCGCGGTTTTCCAGGCTAATGCGACAACTTTTGCGGAAGGGCATGGACCAGTAACAGTTTAAGCCGCTGGCGGGATTCGTACAGACCGCCAAAGAGGAAATCTGTATATAGTTCTGCCAGCCCGCGGCAAAAAAATCCCCCACAGGACTTTCAACCGAAGGCTGGACCTGGTCATCCCAGTAGACGCGCAGGATCTGATTGCGCCATTTCCCCGAAGGGGTTATCCAGATGTGCTGGATGGCCCCGGGCCCCTCGATGTTCGCAAGCTCAAAGGTTTCGTGGGCCTTAATGCGGGCGCAGGGATTGACTTTCCAGCCTTTCCCCAGGTCCCGCGCCGCGTTCCGGGAAATGCCGTCTTTCAACTCGCACATGGCGCCCTTCCCCTTTTCACCCCTGGGATTTTCGGCGCTTAATGAACGGCTGCGGGCATCCGATAAAAATGACAAATTACCCACATGAGAATCAATACCACTGAACATACTTACCTCCGTTTCGTTATTTTGGGACGGGCGGGACCGGGGAACAACCCCCCGGTTCCACCCGTTTTGCGCCTGATTAGTGCGTTACTCCCTGAATCATGTGCGGCGTGGTAGCATAAGGTACAATCTCCGGGACACTTGAGAATTCCAGGGCGATAACCGCTACCCCGGCGATTTTGTCGGGTGTCTCCTTGGGCATGCCTTTAAGAATGATGCGGTACTTCTCCTGGCTAAACGCGATGCTCTCCCCGGAGGCGAGGATCTTTGCCGACTTGAGGGCGGTTGTAAAGCCCCCCACAATTAGTTCGCCGTCTTTGGGCCAGAACCAGTTCCACAGGTAGACGGTGTTCCGTTTCCCGCTCACCGTGCAGAGCTGGGTACCGTATCCCCAAACTTCCTTGAACCGGTCCACCTTGCCGTAGGCGCATTCGCCGTTTGCGGCAAGCCATTTTCCCACGGTGCTAAGGGGCTCCACCGCTTCGGGAGGAACCGAACCGTCCGCCGCGGGGCCGATGTTGAGCAGAAGGTTGCCCGCGCCGTGGGCGCAGGTGGACAGCATTTTCAAAACACGCTGGGCATTGTAGGTGTGGAGGCCAACCTGGGGCGCGTCCAAATAGCCGAAGGAATGGTTGTTTAAAGTCATACAGGCTTCCCAATCACGATCATTGTCGGCGGTAACGTGTTCCTCCGGGGTGCCGAAGTCTTCCGCCAGGCGGCTGCGGTTGTTGATGATAATGCCAGGCTGGATAGCCCGCAG
>JAIRND010000233.1 GCA_031258225.1 Treponema sp.
GTATAAGTGGAAATATTCATATTTTAAGATTATGCCTATGGGGAGTATATGTCAACGCAGGCGTATCAAACTGAACGACTCACAGTTTGAATGATGACTGCGTACTAGCCCCGGCCGGCCAGATCGTGCAGCGAATCGAAGGGCAAGAGTTCCCCCAGGCTTGTATCCACCGCCCCTTCTCCTGAACCCCCGGCGCCGAAGCGTACCCGGCTTTGGGGGAGCATAAACTCGCTCAGAACCTGACGGCAGGCCCCGCAGGGTCCCACCGGAACATCGCTGTCCGGGGTAACAATGGCCAGGGCCGTAAACGAGCGGCAGCCCTGGGCCACGGCATGAAACACGGCGTTCCGTTCGGCGCAGACGGTAAGACCGAAGGAACGGTTTTCCACGTTACAGCCGGTAAAGACCCGGCCGTCCGCCGCCAGCAGGGCCGCCCCCACGCGGAATTTCGAGTAGGGGGCATAGGCGTACTCCGCCGCCGCGCGGGCCAGGGCAGCGAGCGTATCCATTTGCTTGTCATCAACATTCATAACCACCTATAATACGATATCCGCTTCAACATGTCAGTTGGCGGGGCATACGGGGGGATAGTGGCAAAGAAAACGCGAAAATATTGGCTTAGCGGGACCCTGATTCTGTTTGTGGTGTACATCGTCGTGGCCGCCCGTCCTGTCCCCCGTGAAACCATCATGGTTCCCCAGTGGCTTATTTCCCTTGAATCCGGCTACTCAATGTCCCTAAACCCGGCGGAGTCCGCGGAGGCCGGGGAGGCCGTTCCCGTTGAAAACGTTCCGGCGCCCTTCCGGCTGGGAAACCATTTTGGCTATGTGGACGCGCGGGGGACACTGCCCATCAACCGGATCAAACAACGGAACGTCTTCCTCTCCGCCCCCTACTGGGCGGAATACGACGACGCGCCGGAGAGCATAGAGATACTGGACAACGCGGGAAATTCGCTCTTCACAATTGATGAGAGCGGCGGCGTCAAGGGCTACCCCCTGTACCTGGACGGGCGGCTTTTCCTTATCGGCAAGGAGATGAACACCCTTACCGCCCTTGACGGGGGGGGAAACCCGCTCTGGTCCTATGACTTCGCGGCCCCCCTTACCTGTGTGGACGGGGCGGCGGGCTTTGTCCTTACCGGGTCCCTGGACGGGGCGGTGGAGATTCTGGATCAAAACGGCAAACGGTTTTTCTTTTTTGAACCCGGCGGTTCGCGGATATCGGGGATTCTGGGCTGCGCGTTTTCGCGGGACGGCAGCCGGTTGGGGATCATTTCCGGCATCGACGATCAGCGGTTTTTGTTGTTGGAGCGGTACGGCGATCCCGCGCGGGGGGAATTCAGGGTCGTGTACCACGAATTTTTGGAAGACGGCTACCGGCGCCCCGTGTACATCTCGTTCATCGACAACGACAACCAGGTGATCTTCGAGCGTCAGGGGGGCCTGGGCATCTACGATCCGCGCGACCGCGTAAGCCGTACCATCCCGCTGGACGGTACGGTTCTTGCCCTGGATACCGAGGGCGGCGGGGGGATCTTTTTCGCCATTACCGCGCGGCCCGGGCAAATGGAACTGGTGGGCATCCGGCTGCCCGGAACCATCGTTCTTAAGGCCCCGTTCCACAGCGATCATACCTTCCTGCGCCGTTCCGGTTCCCGGCTCTACCTGGGGGGCGGAAACGTCCTGGCGGCTTTTGAACTGGGAAAGCGATAGCGGAAACGATAGGGGAAACGGTACATGAAACAAACGCTTATCTTGAATTTGATCGCTGTGTTCGCGTTGACGCGGGGCGCGCCCCTTCCGGCCATGGACTGGCCCAGCGCGGACGGTCAGGTAACGGCCAACTTCGGCCTTAACGAACAGGGCCGGCCAATCCTGGGCACGGTGTTCAGCGCGGAAGGCCCGGTGCTGGCGGCGGATCAGGGGGAACTGGTCTTCTACCGGGGCCAGGAGGAGCCCGCTTCCCGCCTCCCCTCCCCCCTGGGTTCCTGGGCCGCCCTGGATCACGGGGACGGAATCCTGGGTATCTACAGCCGCTTTGGGGACAGCCGCGATTCGCCCGGCCCGGCTTCCGTCTCTCCCCAGGCGCCGCCTGTACAGGTCCGCCGGGGGGAGGCCATTGCCGCCGCCGGCAGATCCGGCTGGACAACCCAACAGGGCTTTTACTTTACCCTTTTTGACCGCCGCGAACGCCGCTGGGTAAACCCCTCCCTGATCATAGCCCCCCTTGGCGACAGCAGCCCCCCGCAGATCCTGCTTGTCCAGTTGCGGAACACCGGGGGGCAGCTTATCCCGCCCGGCCAGACACGTATCGGCCAGGGGCTCTATTCGATTATCGCCACGGTTACCGATACCCTGTCCCGCGCCTCCCCCGTCAGGCTTGCCCCCCACCGGATCATGGTCTCCCTTAACGGCGCGGAGGCGGGTTCCCTCAACTTTGAAACCTACTCCGCCAGAAACGGCACGCTCGTGCTAAACCGCGACGGGCTGACGCCGGTTTCCACGGTATACGCCCCCTACCCCGCCTTTGACCTGGGCGAGGCCTGGTTTACACGGGGCCAGGCAACGCTGGAACTTATCGCGCGGGACGTGATGGGAAACGAAACCAGTTCGATACGCCGCCTGGAGGTGGAATAGCCGTAAAATCGACAAAAAATTCGTAAAAATTTAAAAAATCGCTTGACCGCCCGCTTGTCCCGTGTTATACTAAGTTATTATCGCGGGCTTGGCCCCAAACCATAACGCGTAACAAAGGTGGAACATGGTGGAATCGTTCCGTTTTAAGCGTACCCCCCCCCCCCCCCCCCCAATCGAAATTTAAGTAGAATCGCGGCGTTTTTTGCCGTTGTTTCCTCCCCGGCGGTTTGTCGCGCGCCTACAGACAGCGGTGTTAAAAGAGCCAAAAAGAAACCCTGGACAAAAAACGATACCCAGATCCTTGCCCTGATAAGCCCCACTATCCTGTGGTACCTTATCTTCTGTTACCTCCCCATGTTTGGCGTGATTATCGCTCTCAAAGATTTCCGTGTCCGCGGGGGTTTTATCAACAGCGTTGTCTCAAGCGCATGGGTGGGACTTAAAAATTTTAATTTTCTGTTCAGCAACAACGTTGTCTGGATGGTCATCCGAAATACTCTGGCTTACAACGCCGTGATGATCGTCCTTGGTATTGTTATCCCCGTTACTTTGGCGATCATCGTAAGCGAGATTCGAAACAAAACCGCCGCCAAGATCTACCAAACCATCATGTTTTTCCCCTTTTTTCTGTCCTGGGTTGTGGTTTCCGCCATCGTCATGGCCTTTTTAAGCTACGAAATGGGGATTGTGAACCGTCTGCTTGCCGCCATGGGGAAGGAGACCCACCTTTGGTACCGGGAAGTTCCCTTCTGGCCGCCCTTTTTGGTTTTCATAAGCCAGTGGAAAGGCATGGGCTACGGCATGGTGATCTACCTGGCGGCCATTTCTTCCCAGGACAGGGAGATCTACGAGGCCGCCATCATCGACGGGGCCACCAAGTGGCAGCAAATCTGGCGGATCACCCTGCCGCTTTTAAAAACAATAATTATCCTGATGTTTATTCTTTCGGCGGGCCGGATCTTCTACTCCGATTTCGGTCTGTTCTACCAGGTTCCCCGGAACTCCGGCGCCCTTTATAATACGGTGTACACCATAGATGTGTTCGTTTACCACCAGCTCAAGGCATCTACTATTGGTATGGCCTCCGCCTCGGCCCTGCTGCAATCGGCGGTAAGCTGCGTCATGATCCTGGCGGTCAACCAGATCGTCAGGAAGATTGACCCCGATTCGGCGATGATCTAAAGGGGTATGGCATGAAGACGTATCAGGGCAACGTGGATCGGTTCACCCGCATCGGGCCGGTAAGTAACATGGTGTTCAACCTGCTGCTCTTCCTGTTGGCGGCGGCCTGCATTGTTCCCTTTTTATTGGTGGTCTCAATTTCCCTGACCCAGGAGGATTCGATCCAAGCCTACGGGTACCGGTTTATCCCCAAGGTGTTTTCCTGGGATGGCTACGCCTATCTCTACAAATACCGGGCCACCATGCTGCGCTGCCTGGGTATGTCGGTGTTCGTGACCGGCGTTGGGACTGTCATCGGGGTCTTCCTTACCTCGGCTATGGGCTACGGGCTTTCCCGCATCGAGTTTAAACTGCGCAAATTCTGTACCTGGTTCGTGTTTATCCCCATGGTCTTCAACGGGGGCATGGTATCGTCGTACTTTGTCGTTACCCAGTTTTTGAAGCTGAGGAATTCCCCCTGGGCCCTGATTCTACCCCTCTGTGTATCCTCATTTTACGTCATCGTCTGCCGGACCTTCTTCCGTAACACCATTCCCGATTCGGTGGTGGAATCCGCCACCATAGACGGCGCGGGGCAGTTAACGATCTATTTCCGTATTATTTTACCTCTGTCCCTGCCGGTATTGGCCACCATCGGTCTTTTTTTAAGTTTTGCCTATTGGAACGACTGGTTCACGGCCCTCTTGTACATTGACCGGACGGAGCTTCTTACCCTGCAGGCATACCTGAACCGGGTGCTGGAAAATATTAATTATATTCTTACCAATGCTTCAATACTGGGAGCTTCCCAGGCCGATCTCCTGGCCTCAATGCCCCGTGAAGCGGCCCGTATGGCCATCGCGGTAGTCGCTGTGCTGCCCATTGCCTGTGTGTATCCGTTTTTTCAGCGCTATTTTATTTCGGGTCTTACGGTAGGCGCGGTTAAAGGATAACCGGCTCTGCCTGGCCATATATTTAGTTTTGGAGGTACAAGATGAGGAAAGCGTTTGCTTTAATCCTGGCTTTGCTTTGTGCGGGTTCCTGGGCTTTTGGGGCCGGCAGAACCCAGCAGAGTACGGTTCCCACCCTGGTATGGTATTCACAAGCCGCTTCGGAAGGGGCGGATCTGGTGGAGATCTGCCGGGCCGCGAGCGATTATACCCAGGAGAAACTCGGCGTCCGTTTTGAGATTCGGGATTTAGGTGGGTTTGATCGGATGCGGATGGTAGTCAGTTCCGGTGAGCCCTTCGATCTCGCGTGGATCGGCGCGTATAATTACCAGGAGTTTGTCACCCTGGGGGCATTCGCGGATATTACCGATCTTTTGCCGGTCCAAAGCCCGGTCCTGTGGAATTTTGTCCCCAAACTCCTGTGGGATGGCGTAAAAGCGGATGGGAGAATCTACGCGGTTCCCAGTTATAAGGACTATTCCGCAACCCTGTTTGGTTTCCTGGATGATAAATATGTAAAGAAATACAATCTTAACACCACGGTTACCTTGGATGATTACATGGCGAATCTGGATAGAATTTTCCGTACCATAAAAGCCGGCGAGGGTCCTCAGTTTTATCCCCTTTATCTAGGAAGCGGCGGCCAGGAAGCCCGGTACCTTACCGCGGACAGATACGATGACCTGGGCGCTGGTTTATCCGCCTTCCTGGGGGTCCGGGTAGACGATTCAAACCGCCGGGTCGTTTCGGTTATGGAACAGCCGAAAACCATGGAAGCTTACCGGATCGTTCATAAGTGGTACCAGGACGGTATTATCAACCCTGACGCGCCCCAGCTTGAACAACTGCCCAGGGGCGTGGCCTTTATGTGGGATCAGGGGTGGCCAGCCAGGGCGGCGACCCGCGCGGCATCCCAGGGGATAGAACGGTATGCTCCGATCCAGCTTACAAGTCCCATAGTAACCACCCATACCATCCGGGGTTCCATGGTTGCCGTGGGCGCCAATTCCCGGTACAAGAACGAGGCCCTCAAGTTCCTCGAACTGGTCAATTCGGAAACGGATTATAAAATACGGGACATGGTGACCTATGGCATTGAAGGGAGACATTTCCAATATGTGGCTCCCAGGGTAATACACCGGTTAACGGATACTTATATGCCGTGGGATGGAGCCTATGGTACCTATTTTAACCTGTCCGTTCCCGAAGATCAGCCGCCCAATGTCTGGGATGAGCTGAGAAAACAGAATGCTGAGTCAAAGAATTCGGTTCTACTCGGTTTTGGCATGGATGTTTCTCCTGTCCGGACCGAAATTGCCAACATCCTTGCCGTTTCGCAACGGTATATGGCCGACTTGGGTACAGGCGTTGCCGATCCCGATGTGACAGTACCCCTGCTGATGGCGGACATCAGGGCCGCTGGCTTTGATCGGGTTGCCGCGGAAGCCCAGCGGCAGATCGACGCGTTCTTCAAGTAAAAATCAGTTACTATCCCCCCGCCGCGGGCGAAAAACCGGGGCGCGGGGGGATCTTCTTCGCGGTTATCGCGCGGTTCTTGTTCAAAGTCTTCCTTCCGGTGTAGGCTGTGCGCGGGAGAAAGGTATGGCTGTTCACCGCAAAGTCGGAGCGATTGGTCTTTTGTTGCTGTGCCTCAACGCCCTGTGCGTCCGGGGGCAGAGTTCCGCCGGGGGGAGGGCCTACAACGACATGGTGTTCAAGGTCGTGGTGTACGGGCCCGCGGACGACATATTCATCTGGTGGGGCCACGCCGCCCTGATCGTGGAAAACACCCGGTGGAACTATTCCCGTGTCTTTGACTGGGGCATATTTTCCTACCCCAGCGACGATTTCCTGAAAGACTTCCTGGACAACAAGGTACAGTACAACTGCGATGTCGAGTCCCTGAACTTCCAGCCCTACATTGACGAGGACCGCGACATTACGGTTTACACCCTGAACCTGGAGGCGGACGCGAAAGAGGCTATCCTTACCTACGCGGAAAACAACGTGCGCCCGGAGAACCGCTACTACAACTACCACGAGTTCAGGGACAACTGTTCCACCCGCATCCGCGATATTATTGACATGGGAACCGGGGGACAGTTCAGGGAATGGGCCGTCAGTACCGCGGCCCGCCTTTCCATCCGGCAGCATGTACGGCGTTTCACCTGGTCACGGCCCGTCTGGGACTGGTTTCTGGACTTTTTGATGGGCCAGGACCTGGACGCGCCGGTTACCGCGTGGGAGGAGATGTTCTTGCCGGTGGAAATAGGGCGCAACATCAGCGATTTTTCGTATACCGGCTCATCGGGCGCCGAACGCAAGCTGGTAAGTTCGGTGGAGATAATCAACGCCAGTAAAAAACGGCCGCCCATATTAAACGTGCCCCTGTCACGCTGGCCTGGCGCCCTGCTTGCGGGCCTTGTGCCGGCGGCCCTGGCGGCGGTTCTGATGGTTCTGCGCCGGAAAAAGCCCCTGGCCGGCCGGATCGCTTTGGGGGCCGTTCAGGGGCTGGCCGGCCTGGCGCTTGGACTTGTGGGCTGCGTACTGGTATACGCCCGTTTTTTCATGAAGAACGACTACGTGCGGCAAAACATCAACCTGCTGTTCATAAATCCGCTGCCCCTGGCGGCGCTGCCCCTGGGTATCCTTGCCGCCGCCGGCAGGACACGTGTAAAACCGGAACTGTGCCTGCGGCTACTCTGGGTCTACGTGGCCGGCGCCGGGCTCCTTACACAGTTCCTGCGGATACTCCCCGCCTTCTACCAGCGGAACCTGGCCGCCCTGGCCCTTATCCTGCCCTTCTCCGCCCTGTTAAGCCTTGGCGCCAAACCGGAGCCCATCGTAAACCGTATCGCCTCATAGGAGGAAATGGTGCCAGGCACCATCGGCGTTTACTTTTGTTAGC
>JAIRND010000101.1 GCA_031258225.1 Treponema sp.
TACTTTGAATTGCTGGGAGGGGTGGGTTATTGAGTAACCGGCTGTCCGGGGCCATGCGAAGGGCTTTAATGAACCTTTGAAAGTATCTCCGGGTTATCCGCCACGTAGCTCAACACATCGGCCATGATGCCGGTGTAGCCCTTCCCCAGAGCCTTGTATTTTGCCAATACATCCGGCATGAGCCGGAGGGCAACAACCGGGCGGATGTCCTTTTTCTTCTGCGCTGCCCTCAAGGCCGCAAATTCGGCCAAGGCCTCTGGGGTAGAGGGGGGACATTCCGAATCGTATTCTTCGGGATGTCTTTTCGCTTCCCTTGCGACCTTTTTCGCCGCCTTTATGATCTCCTTAGGTGGCTTTGGTCCAACCCTTGCCATCGATGCGATAATAGCCATTGTAACTCCTCCGCTCCGCCTTGGTAGCGGTACGCGCTGTTATGATCCGCTTGTTTTTCCCGCGATCTGTATAGACCACGAAAAAAACAGGCCCCACTTTCCCCAGGGTTTGCCAGCGTTTTTCCCCGGATGTGTTCCCCTTCGCTCCTGTCCAGGCGTTCCAGTCTTTCAGGATCGGAAAAGACTTGAAACCGGTGTACCGGGCCCATATACTTTAGGCGGGATGAACAGAAAACGTGTAGGGCAGTTTCAGCGCCCGGTTGGTTTTGAAACAGGCTTAGGTGCGAATGATGGTGATGGCGAGATTCATTTTTACGTTTTTCTTCCTGAGTTTCTCCGGTTGGGTACTTGAAACAGTATCGGAGAGTATTGTCAGAGAAAAACCGGTGAACAAGGGTTTTTTCAGGGGTCCCTGGGTGCCGGTACAGGGGCTCGGCGGGATTGTGGTCTACCTGCTGATGTATCCCCTGCGGGCCTACCCCGCGCTGATATTTTTCGCGGGGGCCGCGCTATGCACGGCGCTGGAATATCTGACCGCCCTGTTTCTGGAACACTGCTTCAGGGTAAGAAGCTGGGATTACACGACCTACCCCTATACCAGGTGGTGCCATTTTCGGGGCCGTATCTGCCTGACCATATCCCTGTTTTTTGGAATAGTAAGCCTTGTGGTGGTCTATTTTTACTGGTCCCTTGCCGCGGGCCTGGCGGCCGCCCTGGGAACGTGGCTCCTTCCCCTTGACGGCGTGCTGCTGGTCCTTTTTACCGCCGATGTATGCCATTCCTGCGTCAAGATCAGACGGCTAAACAGGGAAGGCGTCAAACTAAACGGCTGGAACGTTTTTTCCGTCAGCTAGCAGCCTGTTGTACTTGTAGGTTTTTGCTCCACGTTGTGTCGCAAAAACCACGATAAATGGGCTGCTTGCGGCTAACGCCGCTTCGGAGTTTGCGGGGTAAAAAATCGCCCTGCGGACGATTTTTTGGGTTTTACGCGCGAAGCGCGACAAACTCCTGGGAGTCGGTGGGACATGAAATGAAAAACAGGGAACTGTTCAATCTGTACGCCGGCGATATTATTAGCCATGAACTTTTTCTACAGACAAAACATATTTTTTCCCACGGCATCATCACAATCCACGACCACAGCATAGCCGTCGCGGAACTGGCTTTTTCGATGAGTGAGGACAATCCCCGCATCGACAAAAAATGCGTGGTCAGGGCCGGCCTCTTGCACGACTTTTTTCTCTACGAGTGGCATGTTCCCGGCAGGCGCTATATGCTCCACGGCTGGGCCCATCCCGCCATTGCCGCGGAAAAGGCGCGTGAAATTTTCGGCGTCAGCGACAAGGAATACTCCTGCATCAGGACGCACATGTGGCCGTGGACTCTGTTCCATCCGCCCCGCTGCCGGGAAGGGTGGATCATATCGCTTGCGGATAAACTTGTCGCGCTAAAAGAAACGATTTTCAACCGGGGGAAACGCCATCCCCTCCGGCAGTTCCCGACAACCACGTAACTGACGTAACCAGCAGCCTGCCGCGCCGCCTCATAGGTGGCGCCCTTCGGCGTTTTTTTGGGTTTTACGCGCGAAGCGCGGCAAACTGCCAGTCACAGCCTGAATGTTAACCGCTTTAGGCCCTGGACTTGGAGGAACGAGCCGCGGGTTTCCTGGCCGCCGGCTTTTTCGCCGCCGGTTTTTTGGACGCCCTGCCGGGTTTAGCGGAAACCTTGGGCTTTGAGTCCATCTTTGTGGCCCTGGGAATAGCCTTGAAAACGGACGCGAGTTTTGGATTCTTGAGCGTCTCGGTCAGCTCGTAGGCGGCCTGCAGGTTCATCCAGTACTCCGGTTTGGTTCCGAAGTACTTGGAAAGCCGGATCGCGATGGGCACGGAAATCTTGAGTTTCCCGCCAAGCAGAAGACGGATACTGGATTGACTCAGCTTAATATCCCCGGCAACTCTGGCCGCCGTGAGATTGTACTGATCCATAAAGGACTTGAACGCCGCGCTCGGATTCTGTTCTTTTGCCATGAATTACTCCTTGGTAATTATTTTATACCTAAACGTAACACAAACTTTCTGGTATGGCAAGACATTTATAAAGAAATTGCGATAAAATCGGCCTGAATATGACGTTTTTTGAAAAAAAACGCGGGGACAGCCCCCCGCGCGGCTCAGTATTCCTGTGAAACGGGCGCAAGGGGGCCGCGCAGACTCATCCACACCATAACATAACCGGCTTTGTGGACGGATTCTACATAAAATGCCGGGGGCTCTTGTCTTCCTGCAGATCGCTCAGGCGCGCGATAACAAAGGACGAAAATGAGGCGATCACCGTGTCAAGGAAGGTCCCAATGGTAATAAGGTAAAAGGCCAGGGGTTTAAGGAGCAGATATCCTGCTTCGTAACTCTGCCCATACCCCATGCAGATCAGCGCCAGGGCCGTATAGGCTCCGTCTCCGGGGTGGCCGGCAAGAAAGAAAGAGATGATAAAGGCCCGCAGTCCGATTAAAAATGAATTCGCGAGCGTCATATCCAGCCCGGAATACGATTTGATGATAAGGATAAAGGCCACAGCCGCAGTCATGGCGCTGCCGGCCCTGCCAAAGGTATTGAAAAGGGCATGGGTAACGGTATTGGCGCGTCTGCGGACGCCGAAATTTTCCTTTCCGCAGCGCAGCGTTACCGGCAGGGTAAAGTTAATGTCGCCGGAGAACCACGCCGTAATGGCGGCGGCCAGGCTTCCGTAGAGCAGGGCCCAGGGATTCACCTTTGGCCTTAGAACATAAAGAAACAGGGGCAGAACAATAAAGCCCAAAACAAGGCTAAAAACCGCCAAAAGGACGATAAAATCGGTATAAACCCCCGCCTCAAGAACGGTACGAAACCTCATGGCCCAATACGCCGCAAGAATGACCATCAAAAGCCCCATGATCTCGGAAAAAAACACAACGATATGATAAAAAACACGGGAAAGGGAATCGATAAGGGCGATAACCGGTTTAGTGAAACTGCGATCATACGAAAGTCCCATGCCAAGAAAGAAGGCGAACACGCAGACAGGAAACAGGTACAGGGTATCGCCGGTCAGGGCCTGAAACATATTTGAAGGGAACAGGGCAAGGATATTAGCGGCGGTATCAAGCGAAACGCTCCCCAGTTCTTCCTCAAAATGAATGGGGATCTCGTGGGGGGAAAAAATCCGGACAACCACTACCCCCGCGGCGATAACAAAAGCCGCGGCGCCGGCGATAAACAGGAATGTGCGGAACACCAGGGGCCAGAAACGCTTGTCCTGACGCAGATTGTATACGGCGATACTAAGGGAGAACACCAGCAGGGGAATTACCGCGTAACGGCCAATCCGCAGGGCCAGTTTTTCCAGCCAGTCCATGATTCCGGCAATCTGCCCATTTCCCTGGGACAAAAAACGCGCTATAAGCACGCCCACAAGGGCTCCCAAAAACAACTTTATCCAGACTTTCATGAACGTGAGTTTACTTACTTTTTATGCCGTTTCAAAGTACCTTTGAGCGTTTCTGAATGAAATATCCCGAATCATGCCGCTCAACAGTTCAAAATCACCGGGCGCTTCCCCCTCCTCCACCCAGGTCCCCAGCAGATTACAGAGAATACGGCGAAAATACTCGTGGCGGGGATAGGAAAGGAAGCTGCGGGAATCGGTGAGCATTCCCACAAAGCGGGACAGGAGTCCTACGTTCCCCAGGAGCCGCATCTGGGCTTCCATACCGTCCCGGTGATCCAGAAACCACCAGGCGGAACCCAACTGCATCCTGCCGGGGATTGGGGCCGCGCCGCCCGGCGCTTTCCCCTGGAAGCCCCCCATGATCGTGGCCAGGGAGTAAAAATCCTTGGGGTTAAGGCTGTAGAGTATTGTTTTGGGGAGCTTCCCCGCGGACTCAAGGTAATCCAGCAGCCGGGCCAGCGCGAAAGCCGCCGGAAGATCGTGAACCGCATCATACCCGGTGTCGGCCCCCAGTTCCCCAAAGGCGCGGGAATTGACATTCCGCAGGGCGGCGACGTGTATCTGCATGGCCCAGCCCCGGTCATGGTAGGCCGCAGCCAGACGGGTCAGCATAAAGGTCTTCCAGGATTCCGTCTGATCGGCGCTGGGGGGCGTTCCCTCCAGGGCCCCGGCAAAGCTATCCTCAAGTTCCCGCTCCCAGGCCCCTTCGCCGCTTTCCCGCCCTTCCACGCCGATTCTAAAGGGTATATGGTCCAGCCCGTGGTCCGAGGCGCGGCAGCCCAGGGTGTCAAAGAAGGCGATCCGGTCCTCCAGGGCCGCCAGAAGGTCCCGCGGCGTCCTGATGCTCCGTCCCGATGCCCTGGACAGGGTCCCGATATACCCGGCAAAACCGGGGCTTTCGATGGCAAGGGCCCGGTCGGGCCGGAACGAGGGCAGTACCCTGGCGGCGGTCTTCCCGTCCCGCCGGATCTTCGTATGCCATTCAAGGGAGTCCGCCGGATCGTCGGTGGTCCCCACCGCGTAAACGTTGAATTTTTTAAGAATCCCCAACGCCGAAAGTTCCGGGTCGTTCCGCAGCTTTTCATTCGCCGCTTCCCATATCGGCCGGGCGCTTTTGCCGTTCAGGACCTCGTGGATGTCAAAGTAACGCCGCAATTCCAGGTGGGTCCAATGGTAGAGGGGGTTCCCTATCAGGGCCGGCATGGTTTCCGCCCAGGCAAGAAATTTGTCCCAGGGCTCCGCGTCCCCGGTTATCAATCGCTCGCTTACGCCGTTGGCCCGCAGCATCCGCCATTTGTAGTGATCCCCGTGGTGATTCTCCCCCAGCCACATGTAGGCCAGATCGGGAAACCGGCGGTCCTCCGCGATCTCCCTGGGGTTAAGGTGACAGTGGTAATCAAAAACCGGTTCCCCCGCAGCGGCTTCGTGGTAAAGCCGCCGTGCCGTACCGGAAGTAAGAAGAAAATCCCTGTCCATAAACGCCTTCATCTGCCGGCCTCCGTTGGGTCATGATCTTGGGTCATGATAAATGATCGGGATCGGTAAGGGTATTCTGTAGGCTGGGCTGCCGCTTCAATTTTTCTATGCGTTTATCCGGCCCAGGAAGAGCCGGCCCATGAGCGCGGCCAGGGTCTGCTGAAACACAATGCCCAAAAGGGCGGGCAGGGCCGCGGATTCGGGGAGAAATTCGATGGCAAGGGTGGCGGCGGCGCTGATATTACGGAGGGCGGAGCTAAAAAACACCGTTACCTGTTTGTCCCTGTCAAGGCGGCAGATACGCCCGGCGAACCAGGAAACGCAGTGCCCCCCAATGGCGAAAAAGACCCCAAGGGCGGCAACGATCCACAGCCGCCTGTCGTCAATACGGATATGGGGAACAATTGCCGCGGCATTGGCGGCGATGACGAGGATCAGGCAGAACTTCGCGAGGGGATTAAGGGGGGGCAGGAGGAGACGGGGAACGCGGCCCCGGCTTATCTCGTTCGCGCCTACGCCAACGATTGTCGGGACCACCACCATCAGCACCAGGGCCAGGGCCATACTCCGCATGTCCAGAACCACCCTGGCTCCCATCAGTACCGACAGGGTAAAGGGCACCACCACCGGCGATACGGCGGTGGCAACCAGGATCATCGCCAGGGCCAGGGCCTTATCCCCCCGGTAGATGTTGACCCAGATAAAACTCGATACCGCCGTGGGCGCGGCGTACAGCAGGACAAAGCCCGAAACGGTGTCCCCATCCCCCGGAAAAAACAGGCTGGAAAGAAAGAACACCAGCGGCGGTATGATCACATGGGAACAGACAAGGGCCAGGATCATGGGAAGCGGGTGCCGCAGGGCACGGCCGAGTTCCCGAATCCTCAGTTTAAGGGCCCCCGAAAGGGTCATAACGGCGAAGATCCAGGGGATAAAGGGGCGAAAAACGATAAAAAAGCGGGGCAGCATAAAGCCCAGCGCCACCCCCGCCGGGGTCAGGACCGGCATCAACTGTTCAAGGCGCCGGTTCAGCGCCGCCATCCATGCCGGTTGTTGTTGTTCCTCCACGGAATCACCACAGCGCAACGGCCGGCGCTACGAGAGTTTTTTGGGGGGACGGCGGGGGCCGAACAGGGGATCGAAGTACTTCTCCACGTCTACCTTTTTGATTACCACTTTGAGGATCAGACGGTACAGTACAAAACTCGCGACAATGGGGAGGATCAGGATGACGATGATCCCCCAGGACTGGACGGACTCCGGAAGAAATTTGATGACTTGCGCGTAGATCACAAGCAGCAGCAAAAAACAGATGATGTACAGCACGATGTTAAATACGGTGGCCCCCAGGATAAAAAGCAGGGTATTCGTCCGTTTGTTCATAGCGTTACTCCATGTTCTGAATTTTTTGAGGAAACTATAATACCGGCAATGAACAGGATACAGCAGATCACGATACTGGAATCGGCAACGTTAAACGTGGGGAAACGTTCCATCCACAAAATTCCGTAGAACCTTACGCTGATAAAGTCCACTACGCCGCCGGGCCGCAGGATCCGGTCGGCAAGGTTCCCCAGGCCGCCGCCCAGGATTCCGGCCACCGCCCAACGCTGCAGGCGGGTAAAGTCATGGGAATTGAGGTAGTACCAGAACACAAAACCAAGCACCACAACAGGGGCGATGATGAACAGTACGAACTGCACGTTAGCGGGCAGATTCTCCCCCAGGCTAAAGGCGATTGCCTTGTTCCGTACATGGACGATGTACAGAAAACCGTTATCAAACACATCCTTGATAAAACTTCCCTCAAGGGGCCAGTTTTTGACAATAAACGCCTTGACCCCCTGATCGATCAACACGATCAGCGCCGTCAGGCTGAGGGGCAGCAATTTATGTCTGACCGTTTCGTTCATTTCAACTCCATTAAGCCCAGGCCGGCCTTAAACCGGGCGCGGGATTGGCTACAAACCGGTGGGAACATCGACAAACTCAACATCAATGGATAACTCCGCCGCGCAGTGTTCCATTACCCGGCGGACCCCCCACACCTCGGTGGAATGATGGCCGCCGGCGATCATGTTCAGCCGGCCCTCCTCAAGTTCGTGGTAGACTGAGTGCGACGCCTCGCCGGTGATGTAAAGGTCGATCCCCTCCTCAATCGCCTGCAGGGCCTCCCTGGGGGCGCCGCCGGAGATTACCGCGCAGGTTCCGTTCAAATCCCCGCCAAACGGAAACACCCCCAGCGGCGGGCGGCCCAAAAAACTTATCCGCTTAACCGCTTCCTCTATGGGGATGGGAGGATCAAGGACCCCCTTATACCCTATTTTGCGGTCGTGGTACAGGCCAAAGGGCTGGATCTCCGTGAGCCCCACCAGTTCCGCCAGGACCGCGTTGTTCCCCAGCAGGGGATGCGCATCCAGCGGAAGATGAACGGCGTAGAGGGCGATATTGTGATCCAGGAGGAATTTGAGCCGTTCCCGGTGGTTCCCCTGTACCCGAGGCGAATCGCCCCACAACAGGCCGTGGTGTACAAAGAGCAGCCCCGCCCCGCGGGAAGCGGCGTGCTTAAAGGTTTCCAGATTCGCGTCCACCGCGAAGGCGATCTTCCCGATCTCCGATCCGTCGTTGTCCACCTGCAGGCCGTTTTGGGAATCATCAGCGCCGCTAAAACTTTCAATGTCCAACAGGGACTTGAAGTAGGCGTCCAGCTTCCGGGTGGTACTATGCGCGTTCACAGAGTACTAGTGTAACCGGAGATCCCCAAAATTCCAATAGCGGGTTTCCAGGTAAAGCCCGTCGCTCAGGTGGAGGCGGCCTGTAAAGGACGAGGCGGTTCCGCCTGTTAGGGGTCCGGCGGCGGCCAGCTCGCAGAAACGGGCAATAAGGGCGGCGCCGTCTTCCGCGCAGCCCCCGGGCCGGCCGGACAGCAGGGCGTTGTACAGCGGGTACTCCCGCGGAAGGTCCGAATAACCCAGGGGCCCCGCCCCCTCCAGAGAGGCCAGCGCGGCGGGGGTATCGGAGTTCCGCAGGGCCTTGAACACGGCGGCATAGGCCCCGTCCTCCGCGTCCGGGCCCCGGCCGGAAACCAGGTAGAGCGTGGGGATAGGGGGCCGCGGGACCGCTTCAGGTTCCCCCACCCGCTCAGGCCGAAGGCGGCCGAACCAGGTCCGGAGTCTTGCCAGAACGGCGCCGAACACCCCGGCGGGGGCGGCGCCGTTTCCCGGAGGCGGAACGGCAGGGGCCCGGGAGGACCAAAAACGGCCCTCCACAACCACGAGCCCCCGCGCGCCGTAGGGGACGGGCGGGTCGGGGCCCCGGACAAGCCCGGCGGCCCCCCTGCCGGACCCCCCGGCGCCGGAGGGGGAAACAAGGTAGGCCAGCGCGGAAGCGCCCGTTCCCCAGCCCGCCAGGAACAGGGGCGCCCCGGCGGAGGCGGGGGCCAGGGAGTTCAGGTTTTCCGTTGTATAGGGGAGCAGGAATTCAAGTTCGGCCATCTTCTCCGCCTCCAGGGCCCGGCCCGCGTCGTTGGCCTTTTTAAGCCTGGTCCCGTCGCGAAAGGCCCGCCAGAGCCTGAGCAGCCGCCCCGGCCAGCCGGAATCCCCGCGGCTATAACTTATCACGGTAAAACCCCGCTCCTCCAGGGCGGCGCAAATTCCGTCCACCGCGCTAAATCCGCCAAAATCGGGGGGAACCAGGAAGATAAGGGGCCTAGGAGTCTGTGGGGCTTGTGGATTTTTGCGGTCGTTGACCGCAAAAATCTCCGATTCTCGGGCTTCTTTGGGAGTCTGCAAGGTAGAAAACGCACAAAATTGCGCGTTTTCTTTATTATTTGGGCTAAAGCCCCACAGACTCCCAGGCCCGCAGCGATCCGCGCCGGAGGGCTCCCCCGAATCCCGGCCGTCAAAGACATGCAGGGTATAAACAGGGCTTCCGGCCCTCTCTGGCCCCCGCAGCGTAACATCCCGTGAACTTACGGGAACCTGGGGAACGGGGGCGAACCACAGGGCCGCGGCGCTTGTCAGGACCAGGAACCCAAGGGCGGGGACGATAAACAGGGCCCCCCGCTCATGAAACCCGGCGTTGCGGCGGACCCCCGTAAGGAGGGGGCGGAGGTTCATCAGGGCTATCATCAGGTGGTTAAACAGCAGCGGAACGCATTCGGGCCTGAATCCATAGGCGGGGAAGATGGTAAGGGCGATCCCCAGGGCCAGAACGGGAAACCAGGCGATACCGTCAAGGGGCCAAAGCCCCTTAAACAGGGGACGGATAAGAAAAACAAGCGTAAACAACGAACTAAGGAGTTCCGGTACCAAAATTTCCCGCATAAACGCTAGTTTACCGCAAGACTTCACAAAGAATCTTGCCTTCGCAAGATTGATCCCCGCCCTGTGTTTTGGATATACTAAGACCAGGAGTAATCGGGGTTCCCGCCGGAGCGGGGTCCCCTAAGCCCCCGATAAGTGCGTAGACGCGGCGATAGCGGAAACAAAAGAACCGGGAAGGAAGGCACAGAGTGGCAGCCCAGGAACTGGTTGTTGACGAACCAAAGATAAAAAAGGCGATCCAGGCGGGGATACCCCTCACCATTACTACGTTTACCCTGCCCCATGAAATAGAAATTTACATTGAACAGGTGTTGGTTGTGTTCTTGCGGGAAGTACACCAGGAAAAACTTAAAGATTACATTGTGTACTGTGTTCAGGAACTGGCGGTTAACGCGAAAAAGGCCAACACCAAACGGGTCTACTTCATGGAAAAGGGCCTGGACCTGACCAATCCCGTGCAGTACAAGGAGGGCATGGCCTCGTTCAAGGACACTACGCTTTCCAATATCGCCCACTACCTGCAGATGCAGAAAGAACAGGGCCTCTACGTCAAGTTAACCCTCCAGGTACGGAAAAACATCATCCATATCGAAGTCCGCAACAACGTGGCCGTAACCAAAACGGAACTTATCCGTATTCATGACAAGCTGGCCCGTTCACGGCAGTACAACTCGCTGGAAGACGCACTTGCCCAGGTACTCGACAATTCGGAAGGCGCCGGCCTGGGGCTTGTGATTCTGGTCCTTATGCTGAAAAAGATGGGGCTTGACGAGGACTGCTTCGATATACTCTCCACGGAAAAGGAAACCATTGCCCGGCTTATCGTTCCCCTTGACAGGACCCGGGTGGAGAACCTGTCGCTCCTGGCCAAGACCGTGGTGGATCAGGTAAACTCCCTGCCCCAGTTCCCGGAAAACATTCTTACGATCCAGAAGATGATCAACGACCCCAGGTCCGACATGGGAAGCATTGCCCGGCACATCTCCCAGGACCCGGCAATGACCGCGGATCTGCTAAAGATCGTCAACTCCGCCCAGTACATGCTGGCAAAGAAGGTCGATACTATCGCGGAGGCGGTCAAGATGGTCGGAATACGGGGCATCAAGAACCTGTTGTACTCCTACGGAACCCAGAAAATACTTGGGGACAACACGGTTGAAAAAAGGGCCCTGTGGGAACATTCCTACAAGGTGGCCTTTTACGCCTACAACCTGATCAGGAATTTCAAGCGGGAAAACACCCTGCTGGACGATGTGTACGTGAGCGGCATCCTGCACGACATGGGAAAGATCGTCTTTTCCAATGTCCACCCCGAACTGTTAAACAATATTCGTAATTTCTGCCAGGAAAAGGGCCTGCCCCTGTCCATGTTCGAGGACCTTTCCGCCGGGCTTAACCACGCGGAAATCGGCGCCCTTATCGCGGAGAAGTGGAATTTCCCCGAACCCCTGGTAGTGGCCATCCGCTTCCACCACGACCCTGAATCCGCGGACCCAAAGTACCGGGACCTGGTCCAGGCGGTGTACCTGGCGAATATGCTCTGCGAATACGAACGGCAAAACGTTACCTACGACCAATTCGACATTGGGGTGCTGGAAACCTACGGTATTAAATCGAAAAAACAGATTGAGGACATGGTCTCCCAGTTTGTCATGGGCTTTAACCGGGACCGCGAGAAGTAAAACCGCGGCAAACCGGTGGGCCCTGATGCCCTATCCGTGCTATGCTCCTTCCTATGCTACAACAGAAAGCTGGCGTTGTCACGCCTGGCGTTGTCACGCCTGGCGTGGCCGCGCCGGGCGCGGACGTGCCGGGCGCGACTGTGCCGGACGCGGCGTTCGCGACGGCGGACGCCCTGGTAAAGGGGGCTGCCCGGATCATCCGGGGGAAGGGGGAATTTCTTGAATTCCTTACCGCGGCGATTCTGGCGGGGGGGCATACGCTTATCGAAGACAACCCGGGGCTGGGGAAAACCACAGTGGCCAAGACGTTCGCGAAACTTATCCGGGGAACGAAAAAAAGCCTTGTTTTTAAGCGTATTCAGTTTACCCCGGACCTGCTGCCCTACGACATCACCGGGGTTGACGTGTTCGACCCCACGAGCCGCCGGTTTCGCTTTGTTCCCGGACCGGTGCTGGCCAATATTGTCCTGGCCGATGAGATCAACCGGGCCACGCCCAAGGTCCAGTCCGCCCTGCTGGAAGTGATGGCGGAACGGCAGGTTACGATTGGCGCCGCCACCCACAGACCCCCGGAACCTTTTTTTGTCATTGCCACGGAGAACCCCATTGAAAGCGAGGGGACCTTCCCGCTGCCCAGCGCCCAACTGGACCGTTTTATGATGCGCCTCTCCCTGGGTTATCCAGACCGGGAGGCGGAACTCTCGATCCTCGAGGAAAACCCCCAGGAAAAGGCCCTGGCGGCCCTTAAACCGGTCTGTACGGCGGCGGATTTTATGGCCGCGCGGGAAGCGGCGGCGGGGATTTTCTGCCACCCCACCCTTAAAGGCGCCATTGCCGACCTGGTCCGGGATACGCGGATTCACCGGGGCTTTACGCTGGGGGCGAGCCCCCGCGCGGGACTGCAACTGCTGGCCGCGGTCCGCGCCCTGGCCCTGGTACGCGGAAGAACCTACGTTACCGATGAAGACGTGCTTGCCCTTGCCGTCCCGGTACTGAGCCACCGGCTCAAGCTGCGCGACCCCCGCTCCCAGGCCGACAAACTTATCCGGGAGATCTGCCTTGCCCGAATTGAAGGAATCAAAGCCGTTTAAGGACGGGATGGCGGACGGGAGCCCCGGCCGGCCTGGCAGGACCCCCCCGCTGCCCCTGGCGCGCCTGTCCCCCTCCGGTTTCTTTATCCTTGTCGTCATTGCCGCGGCCTTCGGCGTGGGAAGCGTACGGCAGGAACTGGCCCTAAGCCTTGTGGGGGCGATTCTCCTCTCCGTCTGGACGTACTGCCTTGTCCTGGGTTTTGTCATGGCCCTTGTCCACCGGAACAAAGCGTCCCGCATGCGGTTCGATCTAAGCCCCCGCGAGATCACGGCGGGGATGGCGGTGGAGACCCTGTACAAAGAGGGGGCCCGCTTTTTTAGAATTCCGGGAATCCTGATCCGCTGCCGCCTGTGCCTGGAAACCAAAGACGGCCGCCGGGTGGAGCATATCTTCGATCCCGGCCTGCCCGCCGGCCCCTTAACGGTTCCCCTGCGGGGGGCCTACTATTCACGCGGGGATGAGCTGCGGGTGCTTGACGCCTTTCATTTCTTCTCCTTTTCCTGGCCCCTGCGCCGGGAGACGGAGGCCCGACTCCTGGTGAGCCCCCGTCCGCTGGAAGAGGGGCTCCCGGTAAAGCCCCGGTCCGGGGGCCGGGAACGGCATTCCGGCGTCCACTACCTGCGCAACGATGACCTGATCGACCACCGGCCCTACATTCCGGGGGATGATCCCCGCCGGATCAACTGGAAGCTCTACAGCCACGGTACCTCCAACGCCCTGTTTGTCCGGGAGGGGGAGAGCGAACCCCCGCCCCACTCGCGGTTCCTCATCCTTGTGGACACGGAGACCGACAGGATCCTCTACAGCCCCGGTGCGGGACGGGACGCGGTGGACCTGCTCTGCGTCCAGGCCCTGACCATGGCCCGGGAGCTTGCCGGAAGGGGTATGGACGTGCTGACCGGCTATACGGGCGGGACCATACGGGAAGGAGACCCCGCCCAGGCGATGGCCTGGCCCGCATCCCTGCCCGTTTCGGGTCCGGCGGAACTTCCCTCCGTGGACCGGGGGACCTGCATCCTGGCCCTGCCCCGGACCAGCGCGGGAACAAGCGCGCTGGATCGCCTCCTGGGCCGCCGCCCCCCTCCTCCACTGCCCTGCGATATCCTCTTTCTCTACACGGAAGACGGGCCGGGCCTGATCCAGGAGGCCGCGGAGACCTGCGCCCGGCTCTACGGGGCGCGGAACGCCGTCCGCTCCCAGGCGGTTCCCATTGCCCGCGTGCCGGCAACGCCGGGGACGGTGACACCGGGGACGGCGACACCGGGGACGACGCCGTGAGGGCCGCTATTGTCCTGCGCTCCTGCGCCCTGGTTCTTATCCTGTTCCAGGTGGCACTGCCGGCCGGGGATATGACGGATCTGCCGGTCTTTGCCGCCGCCCTGCTGGCCGGTTTCCTGGCCTCCGCCTTGTTGGGGAAGCGGACCCGGTGGAACAGGGGCTTGCGCGCGGCGCTTCTGATCCTCCTGCCCTGGTTCGCGCGCATCCTTATCAGCCTGCCCGGGCTATTCGTCCCCGGCCCCTTCCCCGGTTCCTCCGGGACGGCCCCCGGCCTTGACAGCCTGCTCCTGGACTACGACCGCAACGCCTTCGTGTTCCTTATCCCCTACTACTGGACCGCGTTAAGCGGCTTGTTCTCCGCCGCTTCCCGGGGGGCCTTACGGGCCAGTTGCGGGATCGATCTGCTTATCCTGTCCGGCATCTATACCCTTACCCATACCAGAACTATCGGCCTGTACCGCTGGCCCATCGTAACCATTGCCGTTTTTGGGACCATCGGGTTTTTGGAACTTGCCGCCCTTATCCGGTCCATACCGGTGGAGTACAAACCGCGCCGGGGGGAACAAACCGGCGCCGCGGCGCTGCTCCTCTTTCTGGTGGTCCTGGGGGGCCTTCTCTTTATCAGACCCTCCCAGGAAAAGGCGGTAGAACAGGGGGGCGGCCTCCTCGCGCCCAACCTGTTCAGCTTTGATTTTTCAAAATTCCTCAAACTGGAAAGCCAGATCAGCATGAACGACGATCTGGTGCTGATCGTGAAAAAGGACGGCGATGACCAGCACATCCTGCTGCGCCGTTACATACTGTCCGGCTACAACAGCAGGCAGGGTTTTTTCCGCCTAGAGGACCTTGACGGCCAGGATCATCCTGAGTACCTGCCGGAACGGAGCATGAACCTGCCCGCCCTGGAACACGCGGAACAAACGCGGGCCGCGCGAATCACCAACCAGGAATACTACCTGGTGAACTTCGATTCGCGGGCCTTCATTGGTATGAATCAGCCCGTCCGGGTGATCCCCTACCAGGAATGGGACGCCTCCTCATTCAGTTCTGTCTACGCGGTAAGCAGCGTTACCAGTGAGGTTATCCCCATCGATCTTATCGAACTGGACCTGTGGCCCCCCTCCCCGGCGCTTCTGGACATGGGGGAGGCGGAGTACCGGCTCTACACCGAATACGGCGGTGACGAACGGCTGCGGGCCTACGCGGAAAGCATAAGCGGCGGGACGGAAAACTACTGGGACCGTGTACAGGGAATCTACGAATGGCTTAAATTCGGGGAGTACCGTTACAGCCTGCGGGCCGGCATAGCCCCGGACGGGGACCAGTTGAGTCATTTCCTCTTTACGTCAAAAAAGGGTTACTGTTCCTACTTCGCCTTCTCCTTTGCCCTTCTGCTCCGGTCCCTGGGTATTCCCGCGCGTGTCGGGGCCGGTTTTTTTCTGGACCCCGAGACCAACACGTTTGACTACTACCCCGTCCGCGCCGACATGGCCCACGCCTGGGTAGAGGTCTGGTTCCCCGGTTACGGCTGGATCGAATACGATCCCACAACGGATATCCTGGCGGAGGGGGAGGAATTCAGAATCTCCGCCGGGGTACCCCAGGAACTCTTTGAGAAGTTGATGTGGGAGATCTTTAACTCCCGTAATTCGCTGCGGCCCAAAGAGGGACCGGATGAAAGCGGGGAGGAACCCCACCGTTCCGTGGAACCAGGTTTTGCGGAGACAGCCCGGAAATACTGGGCCGTGGTCCTCGTCTGCGTCCTGGTCCTCTGCGCGGCGTTCTTCCGCCTGTGGCCCTTCCTGGCCTGTTGCCTTGCCCGGGGGAAGCGCAACAAAGCCATAGCGTCCTGGAACCGGGCCCTCCACCTGCTCCGCCTGGGGGGAATAAGGCGGCCAAAGGGCAGCGGGGAGGCGGAATGGGCGCGGGAACTCGACCGGCCCGGAGACGGGGGCCCCTGTTATGAACTCTACCGGTTAAAAACCGCCGCCCGCTTCGCGCCGAAATTTGGAGAGGAGGATGTTGCCCTGATGAAGACAACCTGGTCCACATTCATGACCGCTTACCGGCGGACAGTACCCCTGTGGCGCCGCGTGCTCGCCGCAATCGCCGCCCCGGCGGCCTGGTTCCTGCCGGGGAGAGCGGCCGGCCCAAACACGCCGGTCCCGCCCGCCGCTTCGGGGGGGCCCCTTGTCCCGCTGATCCTTCTCCCGCTCATCCTGCTCTGCGCTCCGGGAACCAGCCGGGCCCAGGACAGCTACGACAATTCCCCGGATTCCCTGCTGGAGAAGGCCCAGGCCGCCGAACAGGCGGAGTACTGGGAGCGGGCCATCGAACTGTACACAAGCGGCCAAGAACAGTACCCCCAGGATATCCGGTTCCCCTGGGCCCTGGGACAATTGTACCAGAGCCGAAACCTTTACAGCCTGGCCTGGGACGAGTACCGCCGGGCGGAGAAGATCGCCCCCCGTGAACCGGCCCTGCTCTACAGCCTTGCCCAGACCGCCGGGTACCTTAACCTTGACACCCAGTCGGTAAGCTACCTGGAACGGCTTTTGGTTGTTGAACCGGATCACCGGCAGGCCATCGGGCAGCTTGGCTGGATGTACTACAAGGTCCACCGCCAGGCGGAGGGGGACCAGCTCCTGCGTTCCGCCGTGGAGCGGTTCCAGGACACCAGCCCGGAGTACGCCATGACCCTGGGAACCCTTAACGCCGATATGTTCCGCTACGACGAGGGTAAATCGTGGTACCTGCGCGCCATAGAGGGGGCCGCGTCCCGCCAGGACTCCCTGTTCGCGGCGGTGGCCCACTACAACCTCTCCATTCTGGAAAGCCGCTTCTACCACTTCGATTGGGCCTTTGAACAGACCAACGCCTCCCTGTCCCGGCTGAACCGCTCGTCGGGCCGCCTTGCCCGGGGAGAACTCTACCTGCGGCAGCTCGATCTCCGCTCCGCTTTTGCCGATTACGAAGCGGCCTACAACATGGACAGTTCCCCCCTTTCCCGCCTTAACCTGGCCCAGTTGTACCAGATTGCCGGACGCCTGACAGAGGCCAAAGTTTACGCGGAAGACTGCCTAAAAGCCGGGGACATGTCCTGGATGATGAATTACGGCATCGATCCGGTACGTTACAGCCGGGATATCCACGAAATTCTCTACAAAACCTACGACGGCCTTGTCCAGACGGAAAAACTCCGCCCCTACCCCGCCCCCCTGGAGTGGGTGGAAAGCCTCCTCCGGGAAATCGGGTACCGGTTCAAGGCGGAGGTCCACCGCCACCTGTTCCGCAAGTACAGCCGCCTTTCCGCCGACGCCTACGACGAACCCCACCCTGACTCCCTGATCCAGTATTTCCGGGCCTTTGAGGGCTATCCCCGCCGCGCGTTACGCTACCTCCGGGCCGCCCGCGACTTTGAAGTGCCCCTTATCCCCGCCTCACAGCCGGGCTATTACTACGAGGAGGGGCGGCTTATGAACAAACCGGCCCTGACGCTGGAGGCCCTGCGTGGTTTTGACACCCTGTGGGAACGGGACATGATGGCCGACGGATTTGCCGAACTTGCCGGGTCCGGGGCCTTCCGGCGCCAATCCGCCCAGACCCGCTACCTTGCGGAGGAACTCTACCGCTTAAATCCGGGGGCCCCGCGGCAGCGGGGCATCAAACTGCCGGTGGAACTGCGCCTTACCAGCCAGGGCGGCGGACAGCCCCCGCCCATCCGCCAGGTCCAGGAGATGCTGAACAAAGCGGGTATCCACAACGCCGGCTCCCGGTCCCCGGAAGAAACGGCCCGGGGCGAAGGTCAGGGCTTTGTTCTCAGCCTGGCGTTCACGGAATTCGACAACGCCGGCAGCCCCGGCTGGACGGTCCTCTGCGAACTTGAGGACGAGGCCGCGCGGAACACCGTGCTAATCCGCGACTCCCTCCTGGCCTCCGCCTCCCGGCGGGACGCGGCAGCCTTTGCCAGGGAACTGGCGGACGCGGTGTTTAGCCATGATAAGTAAGGGGATCTCAAAACCCGGTTAAGGCACTACTTAATCTCGTCAAGCAGTTCCCGGATAACCTGGTCCGCCTTGGCGTTATCAACCTGGCAGGTGCCTACCTGGTGGTGCCCGCCGCCGCCATAACGGTAGAGCAGGCTCCCCACATCCACGGTGGCGCCGCGGTTGATAATGCTGTAGCCCACGGTAATGGCGGTGTTGCGCTTGTCCCGCCCGTCTATGACCCACAGGGAGATGTTCTGTTCCGGGAACAGGGTGTAGATGATAAAGCGGTTTCCGGCGTAGATAGGGTCCACGTTCCGCAGATCCACCAGTACGGCGTTTCCCTCTACCCTGGCGTGGGCCTGTATCATCTCCCGGAACATGTCCCGCTGGGAAAAGTACACATCCAGCCGTTCCTTGACATCGCTCATCTCCAGAATCTCATCGATACTCTTCTCCGCGCAGGCTTTGGCAAGGGATTGCATCAACTCGTAGTTGCTGATCGTGAAATTCCGGAAACGCCCAAGTCCGGTCCGGGGATCCATGATAAAGCCCAGAAGTATCCAGCCCTTGGGATCAAGTATCTCGTCCCTGGTAAGGTCCCCCGAATCCACCTTGTCCACGTACTCGATCATCCGGCTAAAGCGGTGGAGTTTTTCATCCCCCCCATAGTACTCGTAGACAACCCGTGCGCAACTGGGGGCCATCCGGGAAACCCCCTCGAAAAAGGTTTTGGTCCCCAACCGGTCGGCTTCGCTGGAATGGTGGTCAAACCACAGTTTGCATCCCTTCGCGTAGGGGATATTCGCCAGGATGTCGTTATCGGTTACGTTTACCAAGCCATCCTGAATGTCTTTGGGGTGGACGAACTTCCAGTCATCAATAAGTCCCAGGTAGACAAGCAAGGCCCCGCAAGCCAATCCGTCAAAATCCGATCTGGTAAGTAATCTCATGTAAAACCTCTTTTAAGCATTATATAATAAGGACATGAACATCTTCAATTACAAACAGAAACCACGTATGTTTCTGCCGGCCGCTTTCCTTCTGTCGTTTTTCCTTCTTGCCTGTGCTTCCACCACAAAGCCGGAAACACCTCCTGTCGAGGTCTATGCCGGCCTGGGAGCGCCGGATGACCCCATCCCCTTCATGAAAAACGTCCGTACCGGCGTTCTGCCGGGGGGGCTTAGGTACTTCATCCTGGAAAATGCCCGTCCGGAGAACCGCGCCTTCCTTACCCTGGCGGTGGATGCCGGATCGATCCTGGAACAGGATGATGAACAGGGACTTGCCCACTTTGTGGAACACATGGCCTTCAACGGTACGGCCCGGTTCCCCGAAGCCGAGCTTATCAACTACCTGCGTTCCCTGGGGATGCGCTTTGGGCCGGAGGTAAACGCCTATACCAGTTATGACCGCACGGTGTACGGCATAGAGGTCCCGGTGGAATCCGTGGACACCGGGGGGGAAAAGCCCCTGAAACGGGTCCCCGCAAAGGCCCTGGAGGTGCTGGACGACTGGACCAGGGCCATTACCTTTGACCCCAGGGATGTGGACGATGAGCGGCTGGTTATCATGGAGGAGTACCGGTCCCGCCTGGGGGCCATAAACCGGATTCAGCGGCAGCTATTCCCCATGCTGCTCAGGGGGTCCCGCTACGAAAACCGTTTTCCCATCGGGCTGCCGGAGATCATCGAGAACGCCCCGGCCCAGCGGCTTGAGGCCTTTTACCGCCGCTGGTACCGGCCAGACAACATGGCCCTGATCGTGGTGGGGGACTTTGACGGCGCGACGCTGGAGGCGGAACTTGGCTCCCATTTTACCGGCCGGACGGTTGACGGGCCCCTGGTACGGCCCCGTTACGACCTTCCCGCCCCCAAAAAGGGGAACCTGGAAACGGCGTTCTTTACGGACCCGGAAATTTCCTTTACGCAGATCAACCTGTACTTCAAGCGCGGCCCCCGGCCGGTCGGCCAGGACCTGGCGGCCTACCGGGAGGACCTTATTGATGTCCTTATCGACCACATGCTGTCCCTGCGCTTTGAGGAGGCTTCCCAGGACCCCGCGACCCCCTACATATACGCCGGGGCGGGGGAGACCCGCTATGGCGTGTCTTCCCGCTACTATGTGATGGCGGCGGAACCAAAATCCGGCAAAACTGAGGAAAGCCTGCGGGAGCTGCTGCGGGCAAAGGAGTCCATGCGGCGATTTGGCTTTACCGAAACGGAGATACGCATAGCCAAGGCGTCCATCCTTTCAAGCCTGGAACAGATGGTCTCCGAAAAGGACCGGCAGCAATCGGACCGTTATGTCTCAAGCCTTACGGAGTACGTTCTGGGAGGGGAACCCCTGCCGGACATCGAGTGGGAGTACACGGCGGCGCTTACCCTGCTGCCGGGGATCGGCACGGCGGACATCGCGCGGCAGGCCAGGGACTACTTTGAGCCGGGCGATATAACGGCCTTTATCATTGCCCCGGAATCCGAAAAAGAGACCCTTCCCACAAACGCCCAGTTCCGGCGTCTCATCCAGGAGAGCGTCCGGCTCACGATACAGCCGCCCGAAGAACGGGCTGCGGTGGATGCCCTCACCTCCCGCCAGCCCGAAGCCGGGATCATCCGCTCGGAAACCGTTGACCGGGAAACCGGCGCCCTTATATGGGAACTGGAAAACGGGGCCACCCTGATCCTCAGGGAAACGGCGAACCGGAACAACGAAATTACCCTCTACGCCATGGCCAGGGGCGGTACGGTAAGCGTGGAACCGGACCAGAATATTTCGGCGCGCCTGGCCGCGGAAATGGCGGGGGCCTCCGGCCTTGGCCCCTGGTCCCGGTCCCAGTTGATACAGCTTATCGCGGACAAACAGGTAAGCCTTTCGTTCTGGACCCGAACCTACAACCGGGGCTTTCAGGGCTTTGCCAGTACCAGGGACATCGGGGTTCTCCTTGAGATGCTCTACCTGTCCTTTACCGAACCCCGGCTGGACGAGAACGCCGTTCAAGCGTTGCTGGACAGTTACCGTACCAACCTGATCCTGCAGAACGAGAATCCGTCCGCCGTCTTTTCCAACACGGTGGTCAGCCTTAGTTCCGGGGATCACCCCTATTTTAAGCCCCTTACCGTGGAAGACCTGGACAAGGTGAACATGGCCCAGGCGCTGTCCTTTCTCAAGCGGGGCCTTAACCCCGGGGACTACACGTTTATCTTCACCGGAAACCTCGATCCGGCAGTACTGCGGCCCCTGGTAGAAACCTGGCTCGCGTCGATACCTCCTTCTCAATCCTGGGACACCTGGACGGACCCCGGTATCCAAAGGCCGGGGAAAATCGACAAAACCGTCTACAAGGGGAAAGAGGAGCAGAGCATTGTGTACATGGGCTGGTTCACGCCCCTGGCCTTCACGGAAGAACAGAGCGTAACCGCCTCCGTCCTCACGGAGTACCTGGAGATCCGCCTGATCGAGGATATCCGGGAAAAACTGGGGGGAGTTTACTCGATAGAGGTGGACGTTTCCATTTCCCCGGTTCCCACGGAGGAACTGGTGGCGCAGATCTACTTTGTCTGCGATCCCAAACGGAGCGAGGAACTATCCCAGGCCGTCCAGACCCTGCTGCGCCAGATCGCCGGCAGCCCCATCAACGGGGATGTTTTCGCGAAATCCGTTGAAGCCCTGAAAAAGGACTGGGAAGAGTCGATCCAGAGCAACCTCTACATCGCCCAGAGCTACGCCAACTCATCGGTACTGCTGGACACCCCCCTTTCCCGGCTGGATAAACGCCCGGAACTCTACGGCCAGGTACGCCCCGAAGACATCCAGCGGCTCTGCCGCCAGTTTATTTCCCAGGGGCCGGCCAGAGTGCTGCTCTACCCGGAGGGCTGGAAGTAGTACAAAGCACAACAAACCGCTGGGAGAGGATCATGCCTACTTTATCAGACATGGTTCAGTGATGTAGCGCGTCCGGCATGTGCCGTGGATTTTTTGTACACGGAAAATTCACGGCGAAAGGGGGTTGCGCTACACAATGCTAAAATTTCATGCCGCACCCCTCGAATAAAAATAGGTGGTACCTATCCCCTTAAAACGGCGACTGACACCCTTCACCGGGGCTCCAGTTCAACGGCAACGCGGAGCCCCGCGGAACGGCCGCGGGAGTCTACCGCCGTAATGTCCCACAGGCCCGGTTCGGGCTGCCAGAGAAACCGTTCATACGGTTTGGCCCTTCCCAGAAACAGGGTGTTGGCAAACCAGAAGATATCACCCGCGTCCTGATCGGATTCGGCAAGAAGGACAACGCGGTTACGGCGCTCGTCCAGGGGACGCAGGATATAGGTGGTGTTCCCAAGGGGGGAGATGATTGACGGGGGAAAACCGGCGGCCTCCGTGGAGCGGCCTGTCCCTTCCGCGGTGTCCTGTGGCGGATAGGGCGGAGGCAGAAAACGGGGGAGGCCGGCCTGGGCAAAGATCTCCAGCAGGTCGGTGGGCCAGAATTCCCGGACCTCACTGGTAATATGGGGGCCCTCCGTCTCGTCGCTGCGGTATCCGGTTCTGGTATCGATGTACACCCGCCGGTGGACACGGCAGCGGTTGATGGGACTTACGCCGGGGATAAACCAGGTGTCCACAAGCTGGGGGCAGTCGTCGTTGGGGAGGGCGCCGGAAACGGCGCAGACGGAGACCGTGGCAACGCCTTCCGGCATGGAGCGGGGCGGAAGGGAGGCGGGAATATCCGAAACAATGGCATCGATGACGTGGAACTGCAGGGGAGTGGCGGTAAGGCGGCCCACAAAGGCGGAATTTCCCTCCCCGGAAAAATTGCCCAGCCACACGGCCAGGACATAGCGGTCAAAGACGGCAATGGACCAGGCATCTTTAAAGCCGATAGAAGTACCGGTTTTGTAGGCTACCGGCATGGTACGGCCCGCCCCATAACGGGTATCGTCGGGGGCCGGGTTCCGCTCCAGCATAGCAAGGGTTATGGCCGCCGCCTGGGGGCTGAGGATCCGGCCACCCCCCGGAACCGCTGCAGCCGTATCAAGGAGGAAGCGGGGGGAGCCCAGGACCCCGCCGTTGGGCAGGGCCGCGTAAAGACCGGCCAGTTCCAGCATGGTCAGGTCCGCGGTACCCAGAACCACCGAAAGGCCGTAGTGGGCCTTTTCCTTAAGCCCCGTAACGCCGGCCCCCGCAAGAAAATCGTGGAGGTCAGGATTGTGGATATTCGCGGTCAGTTGAACCGCGGGGATGTTGCGGCTGTCAACCAGGGCAAACCAGGCCTTGACCGGCCCCTTAAAGGCCCCCTGGTAGTTGTCCGGGGTGTACTCGCTAAACCCCCTGGGGCTGTCTTTCAGCATGGTTTCCGGGTGGATAAGTCCCTGTTCCATCGCCAGGGCGTAGACAAAGGGTTTAAGCGTGGAACCTGGGGAGCGTTTGCTGGCAAAACCGTTCACCTGGCCCTGAATCCCCTCATCGGCGTAGTCCGCCGAACCGACGGCGGCCAAAACCTCCATGCTGGTCCAGTCCAGCAGCAGCATACTGCCGTTGCTGATCCCCCAGCCCCTGTTCCGTACCAGGTAAGATTCCAGTTCCCGCTCCAGGATGTTCTGAAGATTCCGGTCCAGCGTCGTTACCGTAAGCCCCCGTTCCGTATCCATCTCTCCGTATCGCAGGTACTCGGCAAGATGGGGGGCCTCGCGGGGAAAACGGTTTACCAGGTAGGGGGGCATGTCCAGTTCCGCGCGGTAGGACAGGTCCTCCGGGTGAACGGCGGTCCAGGAACCGTAGAGGATACGGCGGGCCTCCATAAGTTCCGATGGTATCCCCCGCTCCGGCACCTTTAAGGGGGCCCTAAGAACGGGGTTCTGGGGTATCACCACCAGGGTAAGTACCTCCCCCAGGGTAAGTTCCCCAGGGGCCTTGTTGAAGTAATACCAGGAAGCCGCCCCAAACCCTTCGATGTTACCGCCCAGGGGGGCCAGGTTAAGGTAGGCCTCCAGAATCTCCTGCTTGGAAAGGCAAATCTCCAGAAAAAAGGCGCGGAATATCTGCCCCAGCTTTCCCGGAATGGTATGAGTGGAAAGGCCGTAACGGAGCCGGGCCAGTTGCATCGTAATGGTGGAGGCCCCCATGCGGCGGCTTTTTTTTACGTAGGTCTCCCAGCCGGCGCGGAACATGGCCGCGGGGTTAAGTCCCCAGTGTCCGTAAAAATAACGGTCCTCCTGGAGCAGCACCGCTTCCACAAGGGTGGGGGGAAAGTCCGCCAGGGGGGTCCACAAACGGTACTTCTCGTCGGCGGTAAGAAAGATGTGGAAAAGCCGGCCCTCGCGGCTGGCGTAGGCGCGGGAAAACAGGACGCCGTCAAAAACATCATAAAAAACGGCGTTCCAGCCCAGGAAGATACCCAGGGCCAGCGCCGCGGCTGCCGCAATCTTGAGGAACCTGAAACGGAATTTCTTTTTTTCTTTTCGCGCCACGTACTACCCGTTCGGCGTTCATTGTAGCATATCACCCATAAAAATACGCCGGCCCCCCGGCGGAAAACCTGTGTGGGGACCGGCGCCTGGAACGGCGCGATTTGGCGCGGTTTACTTCGTCTTCAAAAACTCATCAACCTGCCGCTGCGCTTCAACAAGTACCTTGTTAAAGCCCACCACCTCAAGATCCCGCTTGATCTGGGGAATAACCACCGCGGGATCGGAAGTCCCGCTCAGCAGTTCCTTGCCGTACCGGTCCCACACCTGGCGGCAATTGGTCAGTTCGTTAAGAATCGTGGACCGGTCAAGGGAGAAACCAAGAATGGGCGACGGTTTGGCGCTGGCGTCATTCTCCCGGACTTTCTGCCACTGATCCGGATCCTGATCATCGGTGGTGGACATGCTAAAGAAGGTCGCCTGCTGATACGCCGACAGGGGCCAGTTGGTGTTGATCTTTTTGATGACCCCCGGCCTTGAACCGCTGGGCCGGGTAACGTAGGCAAAGTGGCGCCCCTCGATCCCGTAGGCAAGCATGTCGCGGAACACCGGATCGATGTTCGCCAGTTCCAGCAGCTTGAGCGATTCGGCCTTGTAGCGGGAATTGGCGCTGATGCTGTTAAGGGAACCCTGTATCGAGTCGGTGGAGAGATTCGGCCCCACAAACTGATGAATGTCGTACTGTTCAACACCCTGCTGGGCTTCCCACACCGCGTCGGCCCCGGGCCAGCCCTGGGCGGTCATGAAGATCTGCCCTTTGAAGTCTTCCACGGAAACAGCGGCATCGGGGTTAATGATACCGTCCTTGTACCAGCGGTGCATGTAGTCAAAAATTTCCCGCACATCACTCTGTTCCAGCGTAAACACTACCTTGTAGCCTGAATCGTTCAGGTTCATGCCCATGGGGGCCAGGCCGGCGGACAGTGTGTCGTAGTTCCGGAAGGGCTGGTAGGAAGCGCCGTTGGCAATACGGAAAGGATAGAAACGCTGGCCTTCCCCCGCCTTGATGGCGCGGAAGTACCGGTCCATGCTGGGAAGATCAGTTTTGGTAATATCAATGTTGTACTTGGTAACGTACCGGTGATCCCAAATAACCCATTGGGTGATGGCGGAATCTTTCCAGGTGGGGACGGCGTATAGCCTGCCTTTGATCTTGACGCCGGTCCAGATATCCTGGGGAATAAGGCTCCACAATTTGGGGCTGGCGGTCTTTACAAGGTCCGTCAGGTCCGCAAAGGCGCCCTGGGCAACCCGCTGGCTGTAGTCGCTAAGATCGTCAAACATAAGATCAAAGTACTCACCTGAATTGATGATCGTGGTAAAACGCTGCTGCTGATCCCCCCAGCCGGAGATTTTAATTTCAAAACGTACACCGATCTGTTGTTCGGTATAGTCGCTCATCAAACGAACACATTCCGCAAGTTCCGCGGAATCCCCGCCCACAAGCCACCAGGAAACTGTGGGAACCTCCGGCTTTTCCGTCGTACCGGTTCCTGTTTTCCGGCAGGCCGCCGCGAGAATACACGCGGCAATTACCAGAGTCAAAACAAAAGCCTTTCTCAATTATTTACTCCACTGCATATTTTATCAGCGGCGCCACGATCCAACGGATCATCCTTTTACGGCGCCGATAGTTAATCCCGAAATAAAGTAACGCTGGAAAAACGGATACGCGCAGGCGATGGGCAGAACCACAATCACCACAATGGCCATCCGCGCCGCTTCCCGGGGCATCCTCATGATCATTTCCGCCTGCGATGCGCCCAAAATAAGGGCCTGCTGGGCCATGACGTTAATATCCGTAAGCAGCCTGTTAAGAAACGCCTGGAGTGTGTACAGCTTCATGTCGTCAATGTACAGCATGGCCTGGAACCAGTCGTTCCAGTACGCGAAACTTAGAAAAAGTCCGATGGTGGCAATGACCGGCAGGGACAGGGGCAGTACAATGCGGAAGTAGATCGTAAACTGGCTGGCGCCGTCTATTTTTGCCGACTCTACTACCGAGTCGGGAATGGTAGAACGGAAAAAGGTCTTGCACACGATCACGTTAAACGACGAAACGCAGAGCGGCAGAATCAGCGCCCAGGATGAATTGCGGAGCCCCAAAAACTGGCTGATAACAAAATACGTTGAAACCAGACCGCCGTTAAAAACCATCGGGACAAACACCAGCCAGGTAAAGAATTTTTGTAACTTGTACTCTAAACGGGAGAGTATATACCCCATGGACGTGGTAAGTATTATCCCAAAAATTGTACCCACACTCGTAACAAACAGGGACATGCCCAGCGTGCGGAGTATCATGGCCCGCTGCTCATAGAGGAATGTGTACCCCTCAAACGAAACCACCCTGGGGATAAGCCGGTAGCCGGATTCCTGCACCGTCATTTGATCGGAAAAGGAAATGGCGATAACCAGAAGAAGGGGAACAAGGCAAACCAGCGCCAATATCACAAGCAGAAGGTTAAAAACCGCGTTGGTAAGGGGGCCAATACGGGTAAGGCGGGTTATGCCGGCATCGGCGTTTTTCATGACGGGCCCCACTCCTAAATCATCGCCGAGTCGGCGTCTACTTTTTTGACAATCTGATTCACCAGAAGTATGGTGAAGCAACTGATAACCGCCTGGAGTAGGGCCGCGGCGGAAGCCATTCCCACCGTGGAGGAACGGAGCTGTTTGTACACAAACACGTCAATGGTATACACAACCCGGTACAGGGAATTGGAATCTCTGGGAACCTGGAAGAAAAGTCCGAAATCCGAATAGAAGATCCTCCCCGCCGAAAGGATGAACATAAGTACGATAACGGTTTTTATCATGGGAAGTGTGATCTTCCTGATCTGCTGCCATTTACCGGCGCCGTCGATAATGGCGGCCTCGTAGATCGTCTTGTCCAGGGAGGTAATCGCGGCCAGGTAGATAACGGTCCCGTAGCCTACCCCCTTCCACTGGCTCATAAAGATGAGGAAGCCCGGCCAAAAGATCCTGTCGGTGTACCAGTTGTGCTGGGGAAGTCCCAGGTCCAGGGCTACCATATTGATCATGCCCATGTCGTAGCTGAGGAAGGCCCATACCACGGCGGACACGACAACCCAGGACAGGAAGTACGGGAAAAAGAGGATGGTCTGATAGATCTTCGCGAGCCGTCCGTTGCGGAGTTCGCTGATGATGAGGGCCAGGCTTACGGGAATCAGGATTCCGGCGGTTATCATGGCGGCGTTGTAAAGCAGGGTATTTCTGATGATCAGCCAAATATCAGGATTACTAAACAGGAATTTGAAGTTCTCAAGGCCAACCCAGCGGCTCTTTGCGATACTGTTGATAAAACTGCCCGATATGCGGTAGTCCTTAAAGGCAATAATAACGCCGAACATCGGTACATAACAAAAAAGAAAATACCATACCGTTGTCGGCAGGGCCAGCAGCGTGTATTCGGTATCGTCCTTTGACCAAAACCCTTTCTTTGCCATTTTTATAAAATATGATATAGCGCTATCCGCCGCCAAGTTTTTTTATGGGTTTTTTGAAGTTCCTTTTGTAATTTTATTGATTTATGTGGTATAGTAGTTCTATGACGGAAAAAACTTTTGTTATGTTAAAGCCGGGGGTACTGCAGCGGCGTATCGCGGGGGAACTGTTGAACCGTTTTGAACGGAAGGGGTTGAAGATTGTGGCCCTTAAACTGCTGCGGATGAACCGCGAAACGGCGGAAGTCCACTACGCCGAACACCGGGGCCGGGATTTCTATGAAAAACTGGTGGAATATACCATTTCCGGTCCGGTTATCGCCATGGTCATGGAGGGGGAAGGGGCCATTGCCGTGGTCCGCGGCCTTACGGGCCCCACGAACCTGTTGGATGCCCCCGCCGGGACCATCCGGGGCGACTACGCCGCCCAGACCCGGCTCAACATCGTCCACGCGTCGGACTCACCCGGCGGCGCGGAACGGGAGATTGCGCTGTTCTTTAGGCCCGAAGAGTTCTTCCCCTGGGAAGACGGCAACCGGGGCTGGTTTTAACCCCGGACGCGGGGTACATCCTTGATCGTACTGATGGTAATCAGCCGCAGCCGATATTCCGGCGCTTCCATGAACGGGGCATTGGCGGTACAATGGCCGTATGTTTGATAAACTGACCCAAAAAATCTCGGACGCCCTGCGCGTTGTGTCGGGAAAAGCCACAATTTCTGAAAAAAACATTGATGACGCGGTGGAGGCCATTAAAATGGCCCTGCTGGAGGCGGATGTCAACCTCCGGGTGGTCCGCCGTTTTATCAATTCCACTGTGGAGGAGGCCAAGGGCGAGCGGGTCCTGCGTTCGGTAGATCCGGGCCAGCAGTTTATCAAGATCGTTCATGACAAACTGGTGTCCTTTCTGGGGGGTAACGGCGCGGCGGGGACCGGCGCCAAGGGTGACGATACGGCCCTGAACCTGCGGGGACCGGATCTTGTCTCGTCGGTCCTTATGCTGGGGCTTCAGGGTTCAGGAAAAACCACCAGCGCCGCCAAGCTGGCCCTGCGGCTCAAGAAGGGGGGCCGGAAACCCCTGCTGGCGGCCTGCGACCTGGTACGGCCCGGCGCGGTGGAGCAGCTTTCCATTTTGGGCGCGCAGGTTGGCGTTCCGGTCTACAAAGAAGAAGGCTCCGGCGATGTGGTAAAAGTCTACCGGGGGGCCCTGGACTGGGCCCGGAAAAACCTTATCGACACCCTGATTATCGACACCGCCGGGCGGCTTCAGATAGACGAGGCCATGATGGCGGAACTTGCCCGGCTCAAAGAAGCCGCAAAGCCCGATGAACTTCTCCTGGTGGCGGATTCGATGACCGGCCAGGCCGCCGTGGACATTGCCAAGACCTTTGATGAAAAGATCGGCCTTACCGGCGTGGTACTGACCAAATTCGACTCCGACACGCGGGGCGGGGCGGCCCTCTCCCTCAAAACCATCACCGGCAAGGCCCTTAAGTTCGTGGGGACCGGGGAAAAGCCGGAAGACTTTGAACCCTTCCACCCGGAACGGGTTGCCGGCCGCATCCTGGGCATGGGGGACGTGGTAAGCCTTGTGGAGAAGGCCCAGGAAGTTATCGACCAGAAAGAGGCGCTGGAACTTCAAAAACGGATGGAGAAGGAGAGCTTTACGCTGGAGGACTGGCTTACCCAGCTCCGTTCGGTAAAAAAGATGGGCTCCCTTAAATCCATGCTGGACATGATCCCCGGCATGGCCGGCAAGGTGAACGAGGAAGACATCGACAAGGCGGAACTAAAAAGCCAGGAGGCGATCCTCTCTTCCATGACGCGCAAGGAGCGGGCCAACCACCTGATTATCGGTCCCTCGCGCCGTTCCCGCATAGCCCGCGGTTCCGGCTCCTCCGTGGCCGAGGTGGCCCGGCTTCTCAAGAATTTTGAAAAAATGCGCACGATGATGAAGAAGATGAGCAAGATGGGGAAAAACCAGACTCCGCCCCGCGCCGCTCTTAATAGTTCCGCTCATCGGGGATTTCGATAGTTGGAAGCTAATCCCAGTCAAATATCTTTTCCATTTCAGGATAGGGATTCGCGTGGTAGTCCTTGTTTTGAGCCTGACCGGACCGGGCCGCGGTCATCACATCGAGGAGTACCCCGAAATCCTCCAGGGTATGGGCATGGCCGCCATCCCGGTAATGGGAGAGAAGCCGGCCCGGCGCTTCCAGGAGGCGGTAAACACCCTGGGCGGCCAGCAGGGTTTGCCAGGCCCCCCTGGGATTTGCCCAGGTGTCCAGCAAGCCTTCGGTCTGGATGTAGTAACGCGGCGCGATAAGGGCCTTGAGGTAATGCTGATCAAAGGGGAGAAGTTCTTCATGATCCTTAAAATCCCGCATCTTCGGGCCCAGCCATTGGGGAACAACTTTTAAGAGGTCCGCCAAAACCTCGCTGCGCGGATCTTCGCTGCCGGGTTCATTCATCTGATAACGCCAGCAGCCTGCGCCGGCGGCTCCGCTGCCGTTGGCGGCGGTAAAGGTAACGCGCTCGTCGGCGGCTCCCGCAAGCAGGACCGTCTTGCCTCCCCGTGAATGGCCGGTAATGGCGATACACGCCGGGTCCACCACCGGAAACCGCAGCAGGGCATCCACACAGAGGCGGTATCCCCAGGCCCAGCCCGCGATAGTCCCGGATTCGATGCCGGGGAAAAGCCGGTAGAGCGGAGACCGCCGGGCCTCCTCCGTGCTGTAGACATCGTGAACAATGGCGGTCCGGTTGAACCGGGCGGCGATAAAGCCCCGCGCGGTAACGGCGTTAACAACCGTGTCGTTCATATAAGGCCAGCAGCCGTCGCCGCATAAAACGACGGGCAAGGTACAACCCTGGTCATGGGGCGGGATAAAAAGCTGAAGCTCAAAGGTGAGACGTTCTTTCCCGCTGCCCGCCGTAACGGCATAGGTGATGAACGTGTCGCGAGACGAACAGAGCAATTCTACTTCCAGTTCCTCCGGAGAGGGGGGCAGGCCGCCGTACTCCAGATCAAGCACCAGGTTCGTAATCCTCCCGCGCTGGGAGAGCCAGTCCCCGGCGCTTTGAACCGGCGTACCGTCCGGCTTTACCAGGTGATTCGGCAGTTTCTGAAGCACCGTGTCCCGCATACATTCTTCCTTACCGGGCGCTTTCATGGCGCCGACTTCTGATTAGATATTCCGCGGTTTCCCGTGGAAACGGCAGGGACGCACCCCCGGACAGGTGGAGCGCGCCTCAACTTCAAGATCGTCTCCGGGGACCAGCGGCGTTTCAAGACTCCCCCCGCCCCGGCCCTCCACAGAAAAGTTAAGCTGTACCGGTTCAAGTTTCTTCCCCCCCGCCTCGGGGTAGAGGATCATCTCAGCGTTTACAGCCGTACCGGAACAGTTACGGTAGCGGAACAGGATACGGCCGTCCTTGAGGACAAGGCCGGTAAGCACCCGCGGGGGGATGTTTTTGTGTCCGCCCGCGACAGGCCCCGGGCGGAACATATCCGGCGATTGGAAACCCGGAACCTTTACGCCGGCTTTAAAGTTGAGAAGGCCGATCCCGTAATCCTCAAAATCTTCTGTGCGCAGGTTCCGGTTATCCTGAATGAGGTATTCGCCGGTTTCTCCTTCCGGGCCCACGTAGAGGGTCCGCCTGCCGGAACAGTAGACGTTGCGCTCAATAACGGCGCTGGCGGGAATCGGCGCCACCGCCCCCTGCCGGTAAAACTGGTCGATGCGCGCAAGCTCGGGGTAGCGGGTAATGTAGGGCGGGTCCACGGCGCTCGTGGAGGGGCCTTCTTTCAACTCAACGTTGTCCAGCGCGTGGCGTATCTCGTAAAACCGGTTCCGCATCAGATTATCAACCATTCTCCGCCACATGGGATGGAAAGACGCGCCCCGGCCGTTTAATTCTATGGAAGGATAGCAGTCCACAAAGAGATTACCCCGGACAACAAAATCCCTGCCGCCCCCCAGGTAGGCCGCGCGGGAAGTTTCCTGGAAGATGTTGTTTTCCATCACCGTACCGGATACGCAGTCGTCGTTGTAGACCCCCATGGTTCCCATGCCGACACTGGCCCCCAGGTGGTGGATAAAATTACCGGAAACCACATTACCCCGGAAGGTATAATCCCGTCCGGTGTACACCGCCCCGGCATCGCCGGTTTCCAGAAGGACGCTGTAAATTTCATTGTCCAGTATGCGGAATTCGTTGCCCCAAAACAGAACCGCCGAATGGGGGCAGTCGTGGATCAGGTTGTTTCTGATGGTAAAGCCCACGCCCCCCGCGTTGACCGCGCAGTAATAACACCGGCACCACTTGGCGATCTTATAGATGTGGTTGTTTTCGATAAGGTTCCCCGAGTCCTCCAGCGTAAGGCGGTCGCCGCCGTTGATAAGGATGCCCCCGTCGCCGCAGTCGTGGATGGTACAGCCTGAAACGGTGATATGGGAACCGCCGGGAAAGCGGATGCCGTAGTTCCCCATGTTTCTGATATGGCAGTTTGAAATAACAAGATGGGCGCTCTGTTCCGCGAACAGCGCGGAACCCCGCCCCGCCTCCAGCGTAAAACCCTCAATAGTAACCCCGCCGGAACGCTCAAGGGCGATAAGGGGTTCCTCCAGCACGGAAACGATAAGTTCTTCCGGCGTTTTTTCATCCCAGGGAATAAAGTAGAGGATCATGGCGGCCCGGTCGATGTAGTAATCCCCCGGTTCGGTTACTTCCTCAAGAATATTATAAAAACAGAAACGCTGTCCCGGCGTAAAAGAACTGTACACGTAGGGCGGTTTCGTTTTGATAAAGCGGCGCTTTTTGTCAAAGAGGGCGGCGCGCTCGTAGGTTTCCGCCCAGTCCCAGGCCCAGTATCCGTGAAGAACAATATCCTCCGATTCCGCCCAGGAGTCGGGCCGGGAGCTGTCGTAGAAGAATCCCCCTTCCGGAGTTCCCACCGGCGAACTCCACTCGTTGATCTGTTTTTCGCCGTACCCGGTAATAAGTTCGTAGCCGTCTCCCTTGGGCCATTTGGAGAGATTCAGGGGCCGCCCGCCTGAAAAAACCTCCGCGTGGGAGGGAGCCACGGGCCTTCCAAAGCCCCTGGACGCGAAACCGCCCGCATCGTTTACGCCGTTTTCCCGGAGATCCACCTGGAGAACCCGGTCCCGGACCGCCGGGGCGAAACGCTCCAGGACCTTTCCGCTACAGGGAACTATGCCCGAAAGCCGCCTGCCGCCGATGAGCCGCGCGCCCTCCCCGCAAAGGCGGAGATTCTTCGACACCCCCCGGAGCTTAATACCTTCGGAAAGATAATAATCGCCGGGGCTAAAAACAATCTCTCCCCCCTCCGGCAATTCCGCGATAATCGCGTTCAGGGATTTTTCATCCCCCGGTGCGACAGTGATTTTTTTATGGTTCGTCATGTTTTCTCCTCCCATGGTCTATCGTGCGCAACAGGCTGCTAGTACGCAGTCATGATTGTAATTGTGGGGGTTTTTTGGTGCTTCCGATGCTACCCGAACCTCCACGACTCTGCCCTCTTTGTGGTGTAGTCAGACACCATTCAACGTGGGGTTTTAAGTTTGATAGCCGCCTAACCTTAACTCCCTATCGTGAACCGCTACAGGGGCGGGGATAGCCCGGCGGGAAACGATGGTGGTTATCGCAGGTATAAGGGTTGGTTGAACAACACAATGTGAACCGGCTGGGGAGCGGCAGGCCGCGGCGGCCACATGACCGAATCCTTGCGCCATAAAAATGGGCCGGGTTTTATGGCGCAAGGCAAGCGTGGCCGCCGCGGCCTGCCGCTCCCCAGCCGGATTAATGTTGGAGGAGTTCGAGAGACCGTTATACAAGGTTTTCCGCCGGGCTATCCCCGTCCCTGCCGGGAGGCGGTAGAGAGTTACGTTCAGGCGTATCAAACAGAACTACTCACAGGTTGAATATTGACTGCCTACTAGGTCCACTCGGTTATTTCTTTTTTTGATAGTTCCCATTTGTTGCTGTAGACCATTTTGCGGGTATTACAGTACCTGCAAAACGGTACCGGCCTGCCCAAAAAACGCGCGATCTCCGCGAAATTCTCCGCCGCGTATATATCGATATAGTCCCCTGCGCTTACCTTCAAATTTTTCCCAAAGTGGTCATTAAAATACTTTATCCAGGGCGGCAATGAACAGGCGTATAGTTTTCCTTCCTGTAATACCGTACACTGATTCGCCCTGAAGCAGTGATCGTGGCTTTCTTTGATATCCTGGCCGCCTTCCATGTCAAGCAGCCATTTGTACATCCCCCTGGACTTTTTCCCGTAGTCCGTTTTTACCCCGTATTCTTTCGCGATGGATTTTATTTTCGCGTAATTTAGTTTAATCGGATAATGGCTGATCGCCACTCTGACGCCGCAGGCTTTGCATTGCGTCCAAAACTCCGCCGGCATTTTGAGTAACAAAAGACCGTTTGTTACAAGGTCTATTCCGGACAGGGGAAAACGCCTGTGGGTAACGGCCATAATTTCAATCAGGCGGGGATGCAGCAGGGGTTCGCCGCCCAAAAGCCGGATTGTGGCGATTTTTCCGCCTGACAGGGACGACAACCGCTCACAATCCCTATCGTAGGTTTCAACATCAAGATATTTTTCACGGGCCAGGGGACAAAAGTTGGCGCAGTATTTGCATTTCAAATTGCAGTGATCCACAACATTTATATCCACAAAACTGATGCTCTTCCCGTCCCCCCCGCGCAGTTTCCGTGATACGATAGACATGATCTTCGGCTGGAGTTTTTCAATTACACGGGCCGGGAGTATCTTATACAGTAGTTC
>JAIRND010000108.1 GCA_031258225.1 Treponema sp.
AAAACGCGGCTGCCGGGAAGGAATGTGGCCGTAGACCACCAGGGCCCTGCCCCGGTATTCCCCGGCCCAGTCGAGCCGTACCGGGAGGCCAAACTCGTCAGTTTCGCCGGTGGTTTCACAGTACAGGCAAAACTCCCGTACCCGGCCGGAACTTCTGCCCTGCCAGGCTTCTTTGAGGCCCGCGTGGCTTACCACAAGATGACCCCGATCAAGCACGTAGTGACTCACCAGGCCGTCCAGAAAGGTGATTACCCGTTCGATAAATTCGGGGCTCTCCCGCTCTAACTGGGAAACGGTGATGTCAAGACCGTGGGTTAGTTGTACCTCCGCCCCCCGCAGGCGGCGGAGAAGTTTCACATCGTGGTTGCCCGGTATGCAGAGGGCGCGGCCCGCCTCCGCCATGTTCATCACCAGGCGCAGCACCTCCGTGTTTTTCGGTCCCCGGTCGCAAAGGTCGCCCAAAAAGATCGCCCGCCGGTTCGCGGGGGGCAGCGCGGCGGCGGCGTTCCGGTCCACGGTGTAGCCCATCTTTTCCAGCAGGGCGCAGAGTTCATCGTAACAACCGTGAACATCGCCGATGATATCGAAGGGACCGGTCTCGTCTTTTTTATCGTTCCAGAGTTTCGTCCATGTAATTTCCGCCGCCTCAGCTTCATCGGGGGTAGTAAAGGTGTACACAAAGCGGAACCCTTCTTTCCGTAGGTTTTTAATACCCCGCTTCAATTCCCTGGCGTGAGACTGCACCACATGGGGGCCAAAGTTCCGGTCCGGACGCGCCTTGTTCCGTTCAATACAGAGCGATTGGGGCATATCAAAGACAATGGCCGCGGCCAGCACATTCTGTTCCCGGGCAAAACGCAGAACCTGGTCCCGCGCTTTTTTCTGTACGTTGGTCGCGTCAATAACGGTAAGTCTGCCCGCGTCAAGACGTTTCGCGGCAACGTAGTACAAACTGTCAAAGGCGGCGTTTGTGGCGCCTTGATCGGTTTCATCGTCCGAAACAAGTCCCCGGAAAAAATCGGAGCTGAGGACCTGCGTGGGCTTGAAATGATTTTTCGCGAATGTAGACTTGCCGCTCCCGGACGCGCCGACCAGGGCGACCAGGCAGAGTTCAGGTAATTCTATGCGCATGGGGCACCCCGGAGAATCCGCGGCATGTCGTCCCGTTTGACGAACACTCCCATCTGAGTGGGCGCGCCCAGTTTTTCATCGGCCCCGCCTATGTCCTCAAAGGATACCTCGTAGCCGTAACACCGGGCGGTTTCCTCCGCCCAGGCCCTAAACCGGGCCCGGTTCCACTCAAACCGGTGATCCCCGTGGCGGAAGCCGGATATGCCGTATAGTTCGTTATATTCGATGTTGGGGGTACTGATCACCACGGTTCCCGGGCGGGCATCACCAAAGATAACCGCCGCCAGGGTGTCAAGCCGGTTTTCGTCCAGGTGTTCCATTACCTCTACCAACGCGGCGGCGTCATAACCCCTGAACCGTTTGTCACGGCAGGTAACAGAACTTTGAAAGAGGGAGGGCCGCCGGGAATCGGGCAGCCGGTCTACGTTCAATTTATCCCGGGCATGGTCCAGGGCGGTCCGGGAAACATCAACCCCGGTAACGCGGGTAAGGGACTTTTCCTTTACCAAAAGCCGCAGCAGATTTCCCTCCCCGCAGCCCAGATCTATTACCGATTCCGCGCCGCTTTTCTTTATCGCGGCCAGTACCGCTTCAAGGCGCAGGGTATTCAACCTGGGATATGTGGTATTTTCCTGATCCGGCGTATCCGTGATCCGCAGGCCGGCGGCAATTCCTTCCACGCCGGGGGGGTCCCCGTTTTCTTCCACGCGAAGGACCTCCTCCAAGGCCCCCTCGCCGTTGTCCAGCCGGTCCAGGGCGGTATGGGCCAGGCTCCGCAGATTTTTGAAATAGCGGCGGACGATCAGGGCTTTTGCGGGATGATCTTCCAGCCAACCCTTGCCGTGATTGAGGAGTTTATCAATTTCGTCTTCCCCCACCCAGTAGTGTTTCTGCCGGTCAAAAACCGGAATGAGTACGTACATGTGGTTAAGCAGATCCCCAAGCCTCATCTTCCCCCGGATACTGAGGTTGATGTAGGGGCTATCCCCCCATTCGGCAAAACGCTCGTCAAGCGGCGCCGTTTCCTCAACGCGCACCTCATAGCCCAGGGGCCCAAACAGCAGTTCCGGCAGCGGAGCGCCGCCCCGGCAGGGCAGCATGAAAAGACCCGCGCTCAAATCCAGCGGAGTATCCGCCAGTTCCTGTTTTTGGACGCATCTTCCGGCCATAGCCGTTCCGTACACCGTGGATATCGCGCTGCTCATAAACGAGGACCATACGTATTGCCGGTCGTTTACATAGTCGAATATGCCGCCTGGCTTTGCGCCCCCCCTGCCCCGGACCAGGTCCAGCGGATCGATGTCGAGGAGCAGCGCGGCGGTACAGCGATGGGGTCCGGTTTCGGGGTACACGACATGGGCCCGCCCAAAACTCAGTTCCACGGTCTGCGGCCGGGCGGGGTTCTTGTGGAGCAGGTATCCCAAATCAGCGGGGTTTTCACCGGTGTAGGTGATGGTAAACAGCATAACCGGATTATAACCCGGGGTCTTTTCCCTTGATAGAGCAGCCAGGGCCGGCGCATAGAATTACGCACAACCGGTTTGCTCCTAAACGGCGTTGAAGCGGAAGGGGTTGTACCGTACCCCCCGGTCATAGGCGTCGATCCCCTCCCCGCGTTTCAGTGCCCGTACCGCCAGGTAGGTTACGGGGGTCATGATAACTTCGATAAGGCACTTGAGGAGGTAATTTGTCAGGACAAGGCTGAAGAACAGCTCCCAGCCAAAAACGCCGGTAAGGGAGGCTATAAACACAAAGGCCAGGCTGTCCAGGAATTCCCCCACCAGGGTGGAACCGATGGTCCGCATCCAGAGCCGCCTGCCCTCCATAAGAACCTTCATCCGGGAAAGGACCACGGAATTGGAGAATTCCCCCACCCAGTAACCCAAAAGGCTGGCCAGGGCGATACCCCCGGTACTTATCCCCCCCAGAATAGCGTCATAGGCGCCGCTTCCGGCATAGCCCTCCCATTCGGCGTTGCCCGGCAGGGCCCGGAGCGCGAAAAAGACGGCGCTGGTCAGGGCCAGGGCGGCAAAACCGGTCCAGATAACCCGCCTGCCAGCCCGGAATCCGTACACTTCGGTAAGGATATCGGCAAAAACGTAGGAAAGGGGGAACAGCAGGGTACCGCCGTCAAAGGCCAGGGGCAGGGGGGGAATCCCCAGAACGCCGAACAGGGAAAAACCCAGGTCCACAATTTTGGCGGAGGACGCCACAATGCTGATAATAAGAACCGCCACAAAGGCGGCCATTACCAGGTCAAGGTAGCGGAAGGAGCCGCCCTCCTCCGTCCCCCCGGCTAGGCCCACTTGATAAGCCCGGTCCGGTAGGGGTGTACCAGGGCTTCGTGTTTGGGGAGGATACGGACCGTATGACCCTGCATCCCCGTATCCTCACATTCAATCTTTACCTGGAACAGGTTGATATTGTCCCTGTATCCGCTATGCTTCATCTCGGTACAGCGGGCATGTTCAATATTGGAGCCCTGGTTCGATACCGACCCGTGGTAGAGTTCCACCTTGAGTTCTTCCGGGCGCAGGATCCCAAGATCGATGAAGGCGGTTACCGTAAGGGAATCCCCCCGCTGCATCACCGGCTTAAAACTGGACTCGATCTTGAGGATTTTAAGGGCGTCCCAGGCCTGGGACAGCCTGCTAAAGTAAGCCGCCAGGGACTTGGCCTCCGCGTAATCGTCTTTCACGATCCGGCGGTAATTTTTTAGGGCGGGCAGGTAGAACTTGTTGGAATAGTCCATCAACATCCGGTGGCTGGACATGGAATGACCGATCTGCTTCATGCAGGTTTTCATCATCTTGATCCATTCACGGGGAAGGCCGTCCCTGCCCCGCTGGTAAAACAGGGGCACGATCTCCCGCTCCAAAAGGTCGTAGAGGGCTTTGCTCTCCACATCGTCCTGAAGCCGTTCGTCGCTGTACTGTTCACCCTGGCCGATAGCCCAGCCCACCTCGGCGTTGTACGCCTCGTCCCACCAGCCGTCAAGGATGGAACAGTTAAGGACCCCGTTCATGGAGGCTTTCATACCGCTGGTACCGCTGGCCTCCATGGGCCGGCGGGGGGTGTTAAGCCACACGTCCCCCCCGGAGGTAAGGTAGCGGGCCACGGTCATATCGTAGTTTTCCACAAAGACAATACGGCTGGTAACGTCGTATTTCTCCGCGAAGTGGATGATCTCCCGGATCAGGTCCTTGCCGGGCATGTCGTGGGGATGGGCCTTGCCGGCAAAGATGAGCTGTACCGGACGCTCGTTGTCCTTTACCAGCCGGAGCAGCCGTTCCGGGTCCCGGAGCAACAGATTCCCCCGCTTGTAGGTGGCAAAGCGGCGGGCAAAACAGAGGGTAAGGGCATAGGGGGAAAGCGCGTCTTCCGCCAGACCGGCGTAATGCCGTTCCGATCCGGTGCGATCAATACGCCGGCGTATCCGCTCCCGCACAAAGGCCACCAGCCGTTCCCGGCGGCGCTCGTGGGTCCGCCACAGTTCCTCATCGGAGATCCGGTCCATCCGGTCCCAAATGGCCAGATCCGTGGGTTCTTCCTCGAAATGGGGCCCAAAATAGCGGTCCAAAAGGTCTACCATGCCGCTGGACACCCAGGTCCGGGGGTGGACCCCGTTGGTAACGTGGTGGATGGGCACCTCGTCCAGGGGAAGGCCCGGCCACAGGCCCCGCCACATTACCCGGGAAACCTCCCCGTGGAGTTTGGCAACACCGTTGGCGTAGGCCGCCAGTTTAAGGGCCAGCACAGTCATACAGAAACTTTCGCGGTCATCGTTGGGGTTCTCCCGGCCCAGGGCCAGGAAATCCTTCCAGGAAATGCCCAAAATCTGGGGCCAGGAACGCATGTACTTGTCCAGCAGGGCAATGTCAAAACGCTCGTTCCCCGCGGGAACAGGGGTATGGGTGGTAAAGATATTGGTAGGCCACACCGCTTCACGGGCCTCCGCAAAAGTCAGGCCCTTGTCCGTCATGACCTCCCGGATCCGTTCCAGGCCCATAAAGGCCGCGTGGCCCTCGTTCATGTGGGTTGCGGCGGGGTTGATCCCCAGTACCCGCAGGGCGCGGATTCCCCCTATCCCCAGCAGGATCTCCTGCTGTATCCGGGTTTCCTTGTCGCCGCCGTAGAGGGCGGCGGTAATGTTCCGGATATCCGCCGGATTCTCCTCGATATTCGTGTCCAGGAGGAACAGCGAAGAGCGGCCCACCTTGACTTCCCAAATTTGGGCCACCGCCTGACGGCCCGCCAGGTCTACGGTTATCTTGAGGGGGTTCCCATCCTTGCCGGTCCGCCGTTCCACCGGCATGTTGTACCAGTCATTTTCCGGGTAACTTTCCTGCTGGAACCCGTCGGCGTTAAGGACCTGTTTAAAGTAGCCCTGCCGGTAGAGGAGCCCCACCCCCACCAGGGGAAGGCCCATGTCGGAGGAGGTCTTCATGTGATCGCCGGAGAGGATCCCCAGGCCCCCGGAATAGATGGGCAGGGACACATCCATGCCGTATTCCATCGAAAAGTAGGCCACCACCTCTTTCCTGCCGCCCCGGTACCAGGTATCCCCCTTCTTATACCGCTGAAACCGGTCATATACATCCTTGAGGGCGGCCAGATAGGAATCGTCTTTGGCGGCCTGGGTAAGCCGTTCCGGGTTTACCATGCCCAGAGCTTTGATTGGGCTCTGCTGAGACTTCAGCCAGGCATCATAATCGAGCCTGATAAAAAGCTGCACCGCGTCGTAGTTCCACGATAGCCAGAGATTGCGGGCAATCTCTTCCAGGGGTTTTAAGGGCGCGGGCAGCTTTGGCTTGACGGTATAAGTGGAAATATTCATATTTTAAGATTATGCCTATGGGGAGTATATGTCAACGCAGGCGTATCAAACTGAACGACTCACAGTTTGAATGATGACTGCGTACTAGCAGCCTGTCGCACTTGTGGATTTTTTGCGCTTGATGCCGCAAAAAATCCCGATTATCCGGCGTGCTTACGCAGTTTGC
>JAIRND010000114.1 GCA_031258225.1 Treponema sp.
CAAGAGATAGATTTGATTATTGTTGTACTGAATTAGAAAACCAAATGGTATCCCAAATCGTCACCGCATTGGGCATTACCGGCGCGGAACAGTCAAAGGCAGAGGCAATGGCAAGGGCGTTGGTTATACAGTTAGGGCAGGACCACCAAGAATTTAAGGCGTTCATAAATGATTTACAGGCAGAGAAAACGAATTACCATGTCGACTATACGATATTGGACAGGACCGATATTGCACAGGTTGGTCCGCAGTCCAATGTAAAATTGGCAAGCGGCAAGCGCAAGGGTGACAGACACCAATTTTGCCTTACCGGATACGCCTAAAGAAATTTAACCACAAGCCTCACGGAAAGCACCATAGCCTATGCGCCGGCCCTGGCCCCCGGCCTGTTTTCACAGGCCCAGAAGGATCCCCGCCAGGGCGGCGGCGGCGATATAAAAAACGGGGTGTTTTTTGAAGCGCAGCACCAGGAAGAAAAGAAGGCCAAAGAGGATCAGTTCCCGCCAGCGGAGCGCCTGGTACCAGCGCGGAAAGCCCGGATTGTAGAGGGATACGGTGATGGCGGCAAAGGCGGCGGCGGAGAGGAGGCCCGCGCCGGCGGGCCGGAACCCGGCAAAGAGGGCGGTTACAACCGTGTTTTTTTTAAAGGCCAGGAGAAGGCGGGCGACAAGCGCGATAATAATAATGGAGGGGCTTATCAGTCCCAGGGACGCGGCAAGGGCCCCGGGGATACCGGCGAAGCGGAACCCCGTATAGGCCGAAAGATTGGCCCCGATGGCGCCGGGCAGGGACTGGGCTACGGCGAGCATGTTCCCCACGTCTTCCCGGCTAAACCGCCCGGTGGTATCCGCCAGTTCATAGAGGAAGGGCAGGGTGGCGTAGCCCCCGCCAATGGAAAAGAGCCCTATTTTGAAGAATTGCCCAAAGAGGATCAGAAGATTCATGCGCCGGTCCCCCCGGACACATCCGGCGGGCCTTCCCGGTTTTCCGGGGCGGGTTTTTGCCTGAACAGCAGGAGCCCCAGGAGGCCCGACGCGGCGACAAGCAGCACGGGAGACGCGCCCAACACCACGGAAAGGGCAAAGGCGGCGGCGTAGATAACGGCGGCTTTTTTGTCCCTGAAGGCTGTTTTTACCAGTTTTATCACAGTATCCAGAATAAGGGCGCAGACCGCCACACGGACGCCCGTGAACGCGTGTTTAACCACCGGAAGATCCGCGAAATTGGCAAGAAAAACGGCGGCTGCCGTAACAAAACTTACCCCCGGCAGTACAAAGCCCAGGGTTGCCAGAAGGCCGCCCAAGAGTCCTTCGCGTTTACAGCCGACAAACGTAGAAAGGTTTACCGCGATGATGCCGGGGGTGATCTGGGCAACGGTATAGTAGTCCATTACCTCGTCCATGCTGACCCAGCCCCTTTTGTTGACGAGTTCCCGTTCTACCACGGGGATCATGGCGTAACCCCCGCCGAAGGTAAGGACCCCCATCTTGAGGAAGACAACGAGGAGTTCCAGATAATTTTTCAGGGGAGTACCTCCCACATACAGACTCTACTTACATGCTACCGGGTGATTGCGGAAAAATCTTGCGATCTGTCGAATTTGCATAAAAATCATGGACTTTTTACTGTCCATTACCTATACTTATGGAGGGTATTCAGGAGGTTGCTATGCGCGCTCTGGTTAGTATTCGGCGGGTCAAGGCAATAACGGCTATTCCCGATTCAGATTTTCTTGAGGCCGCTCATATTATGGGATGGACCTGCGTTGTCAAGAAAGGGGAGTTCAGGGAAGGGGACCTGGGGGTGTACTTTGAGGTGGACAGCTTTCTTCCGGTTGATCCCCGCTATGAATTTTTACGTTCTTCCTCGTACCGCGAAAACAGCGACAACGGAAAGGGGTTCCGTATCCGCACGGCAAAGATGCGTGGTCAGCTTTCGCAGGGGCTGTTCCTTCCACTTGCCGCGTTTCCGGAATTGGAGGGTTTCCACGAAGGGGACGACGTAACGGAAAAACTCGGCGTAAAAAAATGGTATATCCCTGAGACCTCAAGCGCCGGGGGGACGATTATCGGCGACCGGCCCAACGGGATTCCCGCGTCCGACGAGATCCGCATACAGTCGGCCCTTGAACTGCTGGATGAACTGCGGGGAAAACCCTACTACATTACCACCAAGATGGACGGTACTTCCGGCATTGTGTACTACATCGACAAAAAAATTGGCTGCTGCAGCCGCAATAAGGAAATTAAGGATGAGGCGGACTCCCTGTACTGGGCGCCGGTCTACCAGTACGGCCTAAAGGAAAAACTGGAAAAGTACGGAAAAAACATCGTGCTTACCGGTGAAATATGCGGACCCGGCATCCAGAGAAACCGGCTGCGGCTTTCCGCCCCGGTCTGGTATGTGTTTGATATAAAGGACTGGGATTCCGGCAGCTATGTTCCGTATGACAGGATGATTGAGATTTGCGGCGAGCTGGGGCTCCCGGTGGTTCCGCTGGAGGAACGGGGGGACAGCTTTGCCTATACGCTGGAAGAACTGCTGGAAAAGGCGCGGGGCAAGTACCCCAGCGGCCTTGACAAAGAGGGTATTGTGGTTCGGGATCTGATGTCGCCCAAGGCTGTCTCGTTCAAGGTTCTGAACAACGACGCGCTGCTGAAAGAAAAAGAGTAAGGGCTACCCTTTTACCGCGCCCATGGTAATGCCGCGGACAAAGTAACGCTGGAAAAACGGAAAGATAACCAGCATGGGGCCCGCGGCCAGAACACAGAGGGCCATGCGGGCGGTTTCGCTGGGCATCTCGCTAAGGTTAATGCTGACATTGACATTCTGGGTCACCTGGGCCAGGAACTGGATGTTGTTCATGATCCGGTACAGGTAGAACTGGAGGGAAGTGAGCCTTGCGCTGTCGATGTACAGCATGGACAGCCACCAGTCGTTCCAGTACGCGAAGGCGATAAACAGGCCGACAGTCGCCAGGGCGGGTTTTGATATGGGAATGATGATTCTGAAAAATATCGATACTTCCCTGGCGCCGTCGATCTTGGCGGCTTCAACCAGCGAAGAGGGGATGTCGAGGAAAAAGCCCTTCATAAGAAACACATACCACGAACTTAGGAGATACGGAAGAATGAGAACGAAGATGGTATCTTTAAGGTGGTAATACTTGGTGATGATGATATACGAAGGAACCATGCCGCCCGAAAAGAGCAGCGTGAAGAGCGTCATGAACGAAAAAAGCCGGTAGAGCTTGAAGTCCCTGCGGGAGATAACATAGGCCAGGGCGCTGGTTACCAGAAGCCCGCAGAAAGTCCCCGCGGCGGTAACAAAGATGGTAACGCCGTAGGAATTGAAAAGCTGCGCGGGGTTCTGAAAAATAAACTCGTAAGCCTGAAGTGAAAAGTCCGAAGGGATAAACGAATAGCCCTTTGACGAAAGCCCCAACTCGGTGGTAAACGAGGCCGACAGGATAAGCAGCAGCGGCGCCACGCAGCACACCGAAAGGGCAATGAAAAGTAAATTGATAAGGGCTTTCCACAGAAAACCGCTTTTTCGCTCTGTTACGATCATCAGTACTTTCCTAGAATATTGAACTTTCCGGGTTTATGCGCCGGACTATTAGATTGCTCACCAGCACAAGAACAAAGCCGACGATAGACTGGTAGAAACCCACTGCCGACGCCATACCGATCTCCCCGGTAACCCGCAGCGCCCGGTACACGTAGGTATCAATGGTATCGGTTACCGGGAAAAGAACCCCGGCGTTCCTTGGCAAAAAGTAAAAGAGGCCGAAATCGGAATTGAATATCTTTCCGATAGAAAGGATAGTGAGTATCGTGATAATGGGTACCAGAAACGGGATGGATATGCGGAACACGATCTGGATTTTATTCGCCCCGTCAATAGCCGCGGCCTCAAACATGTTCGCGTCGATGCCCATAAGGGTGGCGTAGTAAAGCAACGTTGTGTACCCCATGCCTTTCCATACATTGGATACTACAAGGATAAAGGGCCAGTACTTTACAGCGGAGTAAAACATGGGCGCTTCGGCGCCTCCATTCTGCAAGGCTTTGGGAATAAGCCCGTAGAGGGGGTTTAGAAGCGCATAGACTACATAACTAACCACGATCCAGGAAATAAAATACGGCACAAAAAGACAGGTTTGATAGATCTTCACCTTGTTCCGGGACAGTTCGAACAGCATCAGCGCCAGGGCAACGGCGACAACCGTGCCGATAACGATGAAGGCGAAGTTGTAGAGCATCGTGTTTCTGGTTACCCTGAACGCCGACTGGGACTTAAAAAAGAATTCGAAGTTTTTGAAACCCACCCAGTCGCTGCCCCAGATCCCCTTTGAGTAGTCAAGCCGCTTAAAGGGGATAACCAGGCCGAAAAGCGGGGCGTATTGAAACGCCAAAAGGAGCAGCATACCGGGGGCGGCCAAAACAAAGAGTCCCCAGTTCATTTTTTTACCACGGTTCTTCATATTCTTTCCGCCCCCGGTTCCTGCCGGAACTTACTTTGTTTTCTTCCACTCGTCAACCTGGCGCTGGATCTCGGTTATGATCCTGTCCACACCGGCAGCCCTGTTCGCCGCAAGGTAAGCGGGATAGGTCCTGTCAAAGTCCACGGAGCCGTCCCACAGGTTTTTATACTCGTCCCAGACAGCCGTTACGTTGGCAATCTCGGTTTGGATGGGCGTTGGGTCAAGGACAAAACCGATAAGGGGCGAGGGGATGGCGCTGTTATTCACTTTCACCGTGTCTTCCCACACCGTAAGGTCCTGGCCCGGAAGCAGGTACGAGTTGAACACGCTCCCGAACATCCAGTCAACGCTCGGCATATAGCCAGAGTTGGGGATAAACTCGACATAGTTGGAATCAATTTTCCTGTAGTGCCTTCCTTCGATGCCCCTGGTGATAAGCGTGTAAAGGGCCTTGTCGGTGTTCACCAGGTTGAGGAATTTTACCACCGTCTCGGGGTTCCTGCTCTGCCGGGAAACCGCGGTGATGGTGGCGGTGATGCCCGACGTGGTAAGCCAGGACTGTGAAAACGGTATTGTCCACATTTCAACGCCGGATCTATTAAATCCTTCCGTTTCGCCGCCGGGCTTCACGTTTCCGTCCCATCCGATAATGGTGCGCCCGGTCTGGAAATCGTTGGTGGCCTCTATCAATGTGGCGACATCGGGCCTGATATACCCTTTAAGGTACCAGTCCCGGGCTCTCTTCATCTGGGCGACCATTTCGGGCGTTTCGTTGATGTTCAGAATTTTCAGGGAGTTGTCCGTAAGGTAATAGCCCACATTGGCGACGATAACATCAATCGGATCAAGCAGATTGTTAACTACACCGCCCGCAACCGTATTAAAGGGGTACATGTTCGGGTTATCCGCTTTGACCTTTGCCATAAGATCCTCGAGATCCGCGACGGTTTTTATGTCCGCCTTGGTGTATCCGTACCTCTCGGCCCAGGACTTAGCGATGGCAGGACCTTTTGTATACGCCCATATCTGCTGATTGGGTACGCCGTAGATCCGCCCCTTGACGCGGCAGGCATCCCAGCCGCCCGCGGGAACGTCATTCCAGAGCTGGGGGGCATACTGGGGTAAAAGGTCGTCCAGAGGGAGGAAGGCGTTCTTTGCCACGTTGTCGGTGTAGTTGTTTATCCAGCTTGCCGTGTAACAGAGATCGTAAGCCTCCTGGCTCGCGATAACCATCTGTATCTTCTGGTTGTAGTTTCCAAAGTCGGCTTCCACAAGCTTGAGGGTGGCGTTAAGCCCCGTCCCCGCCAGGTACTTGTTGACTTCCGCCAGAACCGCGGGGGTATCCGTTTGGGCCCCTTCCCCCGCTCCGACATGCCACACAATCTCGTAGGGCTTTGCCGCCGCGGCGCCCGATTGGCTTCTAGCGCCCGCAAAGAGGGGCAGCGCCGATACCAGCAGTGCCGCCAGCGCGGCCGCCGTTACCAATGGTTTCTTTTTCATCTTTCTTCTCCTGATAAAATTATTTATACAGGCATACGCCCGCATTTTACCTTTTATGCGCCTCTTGGTATAGTCTTTATTCTGTGAAAACCTTGGCAGGATAGAATAACTGTGCGTACTAGTGGTTTGTGTGTGTG
>JAIRND010000120.1 GCA_031258225.1 Treponema sp.
CCGTGTCAGGACCTGCCTTTTCAAGTACATCGGCGCCGCCGCCCCGCAGCAGGGCCTGCCGTATCCCCTCATCATCGGAGAGGCGATCCACATCGGCAATGGCGATATTCTCCCGCAGCGTCAATTTGTAGGGGACAAAATTCTGCGCCACCAGGGAGAGTTTTTTGTATAATTCCGGCCTGTGTAGTTCGGTGAGGGGGATGCCGTTGTAGCGGACCGTTCCGTTGGCCGGCTGGTACATGCCAAGCAGTAATTTTACAAAGGTCGTTTTGCCGCTGCCGTTTTCGCCCAGGATCACCACCTTCTCACCTTTTCTAACCGTAAGGGACGCGCCGTGTACCGCGAAGGCCGTGGTGTTCGGATACATAAAACTAACGGCGTCGGCGCTCAGGGTTTCGATAGCGCCTATGGTTTTTCCTCCCCCTTCCGTATCCTCCTCAAGGTCCAGGTACGCGAAGTAGTCTTTCGCGAACAGAAGCTGCTCGGGCAGCCGTCCCAGGCGCGTCAGCAGGTTTTTCGCGGCCTCCTGGACGGACTTAAAGGCGGCAATGCAGGCTCCAAAAAGGCCGATGGAAATTTCACCCCGCAGGGTAAAAATCAGCGCGATAAGGATGCTGGCGATATAGGCGGCAAGTTTAAGGAAGTCGCAGAACAACAGCGATATTGCGTCTTTCCGTTCCTGTTGCCACAGTTCGTCATTGACCTCTTGTCTGGCGCTCTGCCATTTCCCTGATAGGTAATCCCCAAAGTTCATCACCCGCATGTCACGGGCGGCCTTTTTGTCGCCGAACAGGGACCAGAGGTAGTTGATAAGGCGGCTCTTTTTGGCCTGGCCCTGCTTAAGGTAGTAAAATTCCCTGCCCCGCACACGGACAGCTACAAAAAATGGGACGGCGCTTACCAGGGACACGGGAATTAAAGCCAGGTGATACGCGCCAAGAACCGCGGTAAGGGAAACGAGGCTCACGGTATTGATGATAAACAGGGCGCTTGACATGAAAATACCGCTCAGGGTTTCCCGGTTAACACAGGTTTTGCTTCTCTCCTGTAAGTTGAGTACGTTACTGTCCTCAAGGCTCTCAAGGGGCAGGGCCGCCGTTTTCTCGGCAATCCTGAGCTTGTGAAAACTGTTGCACTTTTCGTAGATCCCCGCGTTCACCGTAATTGAAAGGGAGAACTCAATAACCTTCACGATGCCGTACACGAGCAAAAACACAAAGCAGTACCGGAGCGCGTCGTTAAGGGCCGCAGTTCCGTTCACAAAGCCGTAGCCGGAATCGAAGATCCGTCCAAGCAGTACCGCCTGGAAGGCCGGCATAATCCCCTGTACCAGCCACGCGGCGAGGCCCGCAATGGCCGAAACCGGGGCGATTTTAATCGTCAGATAGTAGATCCGGGCAAAAATTTTCATCGCTCTTCCCCGTACCACTCCGCCTGTTTCCGGTACATTTCGGCATACAGGCCCTTCCGTTCCATAAGTTCCCCGTGGCTGCCCGCTTCCGCTATCCGCCCCTTGTCTACAAGGATGATCCGGTCCGCCAGGCGGGCGCTTGCCATGCGGTGGGAAACCATGACGCAGCCCCGGCCCCTCATGATCCCGGCAAAGGTTTCGTAGAGCCTGCTTTCGGCGGCGGGGTCCATCGACGCCGTGGGCTCGTCAAGGATGATGAACGCGCCGTCCCCAGCGCAGGCCCTGCTTATGGCAAGGCGCTGTTTCTGTCCACCGGAAAGGTCAATGCCGTCATCCTCAATTTTACCTAAATTGGTATCAAGTCCTTTTGATGAAAGGGAAACAAGATCATCGGCCATGCCCATCGCCAGAGCCCTGCGGAGTTCCCCGTCATCGTTTAGTTTTGCTATGTCGCCAAAGGCCGTGTTTTCCCGCAAAGAAAGGGAGTAGAAGGCGTAATCCTGAAACACGGCGCTGAACAGTTTTCTTATACCGCTCCGGGGAATGTCGTTCAAATTTACCCCGCCTACCAGAATTTCTCCCCTGTCGGGTTTGTAAAGCCGCAGGAGCAGTTTTATGATCGTCGACTTTCCCGCGCCGTTTTCCCCAACCAGGGCAAGGCGCTGCCCCTTTTGTATGGTGAAGGAAACATCGCGCAGAATCTCCTGCTCTGTGCCGGGGTAGGTAAACGAAACATGCCTGAATTCAATGTCCGCGTTCTCCGGTATGGTCGTGGTTACATGGGGGATGGCTTCTTCTTCGTTGGGGAACCGCATAAATTCGTCGTAGTACTTTATGAACACACATTTGCGCAGGGCCTCGGAAAAGGTCCAGCTTAGCGAATCGCTCAGGCCAAGAATGGCGTTAAGTGATACGATCACGGCGATAAAAACATCTATTGAAATACGGTAGGCGCCAAGGGAATCCAGGAGATAGACAAACACAAACACCGTCCATGCTATGATAAGGAGAAACCCGGCGGCGCCATACCGTTCAGTCTTGATCGTCGTGGTAAGGCGTTCACCCAATACCTGACGGTTTATCCCCTTCCACTTGTCAAGGATATACCGCACGGAACCGAAGAGTTTTAGTTCAAAAACCGGGTCCTTTTGCTCCAGCAGTCCGCTTAAATAATCAAGTTCCCTCTCCCTGGGCGATTGGTTACTGAACATGGTGTTCATATCCTTGATCGCCTTTGCCGAAAGCAGAACCTGCACAACAACAAACACAAAGAACAAGAGCGAAAAAAGGGGCGACACTCCCGCGATAACAAGGGATGTCCCGATGAGCGATGCCAGAATACTTATGCTTTCAAGGCCACGTTGGTATATCTCAAGGACCTTGTACCACGGCTCCTGCCCCACGCGAGCCATGGCGTCCGCTGCCGCGGGGTCCTCAAAGTAGCGGTAGTCGATGGTCCGGTATTTATCCGCGATCAGCCCGGTAAAATGCCGGTCCATGTCCCGCTTCAACATGATGGCGATAATCGAATCAAGGCAGGAACCGCTTTCCTGGAACAGGATGACAACAAAAAGCCACACCAGGGAAGGGACAATAACGCTTATTGCCACACCGTTGTTGATAATATCAAGCGCGTGTTTTATGACCTGCCGGGTAAAATAGACCGAGAGGGGCAGCGAAACCGCCGCCGCGGATTTTTGTACGATATTCAGCACGCAGGGGAAGCGCGCGTAGTTCAACACCAGGGAAACTGAACCAAGGATATAGCGAAAATTGCCCAGTGGGCCTGTGTCGTCTTTCACGCAGTTTCCTCCTGGCATGGTGCCCGGCACCATGTGCGTTTACTTAGGTATAACGATCTGTTGATTTCCTCCAACAGCAACCCGCTGGGGAGCGGCAGGCCGACAACGGCCACGCTCGCCTTGCGCCATATAACCGGGTCTTAGCCCG
>JAIRND010000136.1 GCA_031258225.1 Treponema sp.
CTGGCTGTTCCGCTTATCGATCAGGCGGAACTGCCGCCGGCCGGGGAGGAGGGGAGGGTGTTCACCTGGCTCTACCACCGGGAAGATCAGATGAAGCTCTACGGCTTTTCCAGCGGGAAGCGCCGGTCCACCTTCCTGGAACTCCTCAAGGTTGAGGGAATCGGGCCCAAGGGGGCCCTGCGGATCATGGGAGGCATAACCCAGGAGGAACTGGAGGCGGCCCTGGAGGCGGGGGACCTGGACCGGCTGGAGCGGGTGCCGGGACTGGGGAAAAAGACCGCCCAGAAGATGCTCCTGGCCCTTAAGGGGAAACTTGCCAGGCTGGACGGGGATGTTCAGGGCGGCTTCTACGGCGACCTTGTGGAAGCCCTGGTGACGATGGGGTATGACAAACGGGCCGTGACGGAGGCCCTGACAAAGGCGTCGGCCGCCTTGAAGGATGGCATAGGGGAGGCGGAACGGGAAACCCTGCTTCTCAAACAGGCCATTGTCCATCTTTCCGGTGTCCGTGAGTCTTGAGTTTCGGGATCGTCGCACATCATGTCTAACGAAAAAGAGGTCCCACCGCCGGAGCAGTACCTGGGACCGGAAAAGAAACCGAACGAGGATGACAGCACGCTGCGTCCCCGGAATCTGGGGGAATTTCTGGGCCAGAAAAGCATCAAGGAAAATCTGGCGGTCTTTATCGCCGCCGCCCGGAAACGGAGGGAAAATCTGGATCACCTCTTCCTTACCGGCCCCCCCGGATTGGGAAAAACTACCCTGGCCCAGGTCGTGGCCAACGAACTGGAGGTCGAATTTGTCCAGACCTCCGCTCCGGCCCTGGACAAGCCGAGGGATCTGATCGGGATTCTTACCAATCTGGAACAGAAGGGCGTCTTTTTTATCGACGAGATACACCGGCTTAAGCCCGCCATTGAGGAAATGCTCTACATCGCCATGGAGGACTACAAGATCGACTGTGTTATCGGTCAGGGGCCGGGGGCGCGGACCCTCCAACTGCCCATTCAGCCCTTTACGCTTGTGGGGGCGACAACCAAGGCGGGCAATGTTTCCAGTCCCCTGGTAAGCCGTTTTGGTATTACCTGCCGTTTTTCGTTTTACGAGGCGCAGGACATGGAGGCCATTGTGCGGCGTTCCGCGGGGATACTCGGTATCAGGATCGACGATGAGGCCGCCGCCCTGCTGTCCCGTTCCGCGCGGGGGACGCCCCGGATACTCAACCGGCTGCTCCGGCGGATGAGGGATTTCGCCCAGTTTCAGGGACAGTCCTTCATTACCCGGCAGGTGGTGGAGGAGGGCCTTAGGCGCCTGGAGATCGACGCCCTGGGACTTGAGAAGTACGATCGGGAGATTCTGCGGATCATCATCGAACGTTACGGCGGCGGCCCTGTGGGGGCGGATACTCTGGCCATCAGCATCGGTGAATCTTCGGATACGCTGGAGGACTACTACGAGCCCTACCTTATCCAGGCGGGGCTTCTGCGGCGGACCTCCCGGGGCCGGACGGTTACTCCGCTGGCCTATGAGCATCTGGGATTGCGCGGGGGGGAGAGGAGCGGGCAGAACGGCCTGTTCTGAAACGCCGTGAAACTTTCCGATTTTCATTTTGATCTTCCCGAATCCCTTGTCGCCCAATACCCCAGCCCCCGGCGGGACCAATCCCGGCTCATGGTTTTGGACCGTTCAAGCGGCCGGCGCGAACACCACGTTGTAAGCGAACTGCCGGCGCTTCTGGAACCCGGTTCCCTTTTGGTGTTTAACAATTCCAGGGTCCGCAAGGCCCGGCTTTCAGGCCGTTCCCTGGGTACCGGCGTGGACGTGGAATTCCTGCTGGTGGAACAGACCTCCGACGGCTCGTTATGGCGGGTCATGGTCCGGCGGGCCCGGCGCCGCCGGAGGGGGAGCCGCTATGCCTTTCCAGGAGGTGTTGAGGCGGAAATCGCCGGGGAAGACGGAGAATTGAGGCTGCTCCGCTTTGACCGGCCCATTGACGATGACTGGCTGGACCGTTACGGCCATGTCCCCCTGCCACCCTATATCAAACGGGGGGACGACGAGCGTGACGGTGAGCGATACCAGACCATCTACGCCCGTGAAACCGGTTCCGCCGCGGCCCCCACTGCGGGACTCCACTTTAGCCCCGAACTGTTTGGGGCCCTTGCCACCGCGGGGATCGAGACCGTCTTTATTACCCTGCACGTGGGGCTGGGGACCTTTCTCCCGGTACGCGCGGAACACATCGAAGAACACCACATGCACCGGGAGAACTATACGATTGACAGGGAAACCGCCTCCCGTATCGAAAAGGCCAGGGCGGAGGGCCGGAAAATCGTGGCCGTGGGTACCACCAGCGTCCGCGCCCTGGAAGCGGCGTGGACCCCCGATGACTCCCCGCCGGGAGGCACCCTGAGGCGGGGGGAGGGGAGTACCGCCATGTTCATTTACCCCGGTTACCGTTTCAGGGTGGTGGATCAGCTTTTTACCAACTTCCACACCCCCGGTTCCAGCCTGCTCATGCTGGCGGCGGCCTTCGCCTCCACCGGTCCCGGCCCCGGCGCGGGCCGGGACCTTATTCTGGAAAGTTACGCCGAGGCGATCCGGAACGGCTACCGTTTTTTTAGCTATGGGGACGCCATGCTGATACGTTAAGCGGGCCTGTGGTGTAGCCGGACCCTATTCAAACCGGGGTTTTGGGTTTGATACCCGCCTAACCTTAACCCCTTATCGTGAACCGCCCCTGCCGGAGGAGGAGGTAGAGAGGGTTGATGTCAGGGCACGTATCAAAGAACTACTCACAGTTTGAATGATGACTGCGTAGTAGATTAGTTCGGTTTTCTTTTTTTCCGGCGGAAGCCGCTCTACCCCATACGAAATTTCCCCAATGCTTACGGCGCTCATAAAAAAAGTTTCCCAATCGTAATTATCGGCGAATTTTCTAACCCCCCAATGGCAGTTCACGTTCCAGAGTTCCGATACGACATTCGTATCAAGGAGGAAGTTCAAAGTTCAATGTTCCGCATGGGTTCAATACGCCGTTCGGGCAGTTCCAGTTCTACGCCGCGGAGAGGCGAACTCTGAAACAGCTCAAAAAGGGTGGGTTTTTTCAGCGGTTTGAGTTTTTTATACTCATTCATGGAAAGGACCACGGCCTTTTCTTCCCCGCGGACGGTGATGATCTGCGGTTCCCTGGTGGCGGATCGTATGACTTCACTAAACATTGCCTTAGCCTCCTGCAGTTGCCATGTGGTGTTCCGTGCCTGTGTTTTCATGGTTCGTTACCTTGCCTACCGTGATCCGCTGATGGTTAATCTGGTCTGTGTAGGCTGACTATACAACATTTTTACCCACTAATCACGGGGCCTTACGGTTGGATTTTATTATGAGGTATCATGGGCCCCTATGAAAGAGCGGCGGGGGGCCTGGCTGGGGCAAGTAACTATTGTGGGCTGCGCGGTCCTTTGGAGTACCAGCGGCTTGTTCATCAAAGTGCTGGATTGGCATCCCCTCCTCATCGCCGGGGGCAGGAGCGCCATTGCCGCCCTGTTTCTCTTTATCGTACGGTGGACTGCCCGATGGACTGTCCGATGGACTACGCGCCGCGGACCCGGGGCCGTTCCGCCGCCTTCAAGCAGGTTCCCAATCGTCATGGCGGGCGCCCTGGCCTACGCGGCCACGATGATTTCCTTTGTGTGGGCCAACAAACTTACCACGCCGGCAAACGCCATTATGCTGCAGTACACCGCCCCCATTTGGGCGGCCCTGCTGGGCTGGCGCCTGGTTGGGGAAAAGCCCCGCTGGTTCCACTGGGGGGCTCTGGCGCTGGTTTTGGGGGGACTCCTGATATTTTTCCGGGAAGATATGAAGGCGGGGGGCGCGGGGGCCTCCACGCTCCGGGGGGATATTGTCGCGCTGGCATCAGGCCTCTTTTTTGGGGTTCATTCGGTGTTTCTGCGGATGCAGAAGAACGGGAATCCGGCGGATTCCATGCTGGCCGCCCATCTTATCTGCGCCGCGGCGGCGCTTCCGGCCTTTATCCTTATGCCCCCGGTTCTGAGTATCCGGTCTCTGGGGGCCATTGGTTTTATGGGCTTCTTCCAGATTGGGCTTGCCTCCCAGCTTTTTGCCTTTGGGATACGGCGGGTCCAGGCCATGCAGGCCCTCCTCCTCGCGATGATCGAGCCCGTACTCAACCCCCTGTGGGTCTTTGTCGTTACCGGCGAGCGCCCCTCCCCGGCGGCTCTGGCGGGGGGCCTGGTGATCATCCTGGCGGTTTTGTGTTCCGCGTT
>JAIRND010000176.1 GCA_031258225.1 Treponema sp.
TAGCCGGTGCCACCCCTTCCCCCCGCGCTACCGGACGGTTACGAGGCCCCGCCGGTCAATGTCCCACCGGCTTGTTGTCAGGGCGGCAAGAAACACCTCGTCATGGCTTACCAGAAAGAGGGCGCAGGAAACTTCCGCCAGGGTTTCTTCCAACAGGCGGATAGACGTAAGGTCCAGGTGATTGGTCGGTTCGTCCATGATAATAAGCGCGGGATTACCAAACACCCCCCGCGCGATAAGGAGTTTTCGGGTCTCCCCGGGGCTGGGCAGCCGGGACTGGAGGAGCAGAGCGGGGTCCGATCCAAGCCTGGAATAGCGGGCAAGTATCTCCCCCCGGTTCTTTTCCGTTTCCCGCAGCAGTTCGTCCAGCGCCGCCTTCCCCTCCCCGGTGTTTATCTCCTGGGGAATGTACAGTATTCCTGTGTGTTCCGGAATTTTTCCCACCATGCGGCGTATCAGGCTTGACTTGCCCGCCCCATTGGGCCCGGTAAGGGCGATCCGCTCATTGGGACGGATCAGGAGATCGGGGAAGGAGATCGTTCTCCCCGTGCCGCCCAGGGGAATGCTTCCCGCGGGAAGGAACAAAATCCGGTCCATCCGGGCCTGGGCCGCGGGCAGCGTAATACCCTGCTTCCTCCGGGAGGGGGCATCAACGGCGGAGAGGTCCTGATCAATTCGGGCAAGGCGGTTTTCCATACGCTTGTACTGATCCGAAGCGGTCCGGTCCTTGCCGGAAAGCCGGGCCAGGTTGATCTTGCCCCTGGTGTCATTGTCTTTGGCGTTGATGTCCTTTTTGGACAGACGGTTTTTCGATCCCTCCACCGCCCGCTGCCGGGCCTCCGCCTCCGAGGCAAGCCGGTCCCGTTCCCGGCCCAGTTCTTTCCGCAGGCGGCTCCTCTCCTGTGCCTCCCGCTCCTCCTCCGCAAGCCCCCGCGAAATACCACCGGGCCGCAGCACAGCCCGGCCCTGCCGGATAAAGAGGCACCTGGCGCACAGGCCGTCAAGAAGGGCGCGGTCGTGGCTCACCAGTAATCCTACGCCGGTATAGGATTCAAGGGCGGATACGACAAAGGCCCTGGCCTCCCGGTCAAGATGGTTGGTGGGTTCATCAATTGCCGCTAGTAAGGGCCGCCGCCACAGGGCCACGCCAAGCTGCAGCCGCTTGCGCTCCCCGTGGCTCAGGCTGTCCCAGCGGTAGGGCCAATCGGCGCCGATTCCCAGCCGGGACATGATGTGTCCCCCCTCGTGCCCGGAATCGTAGAACAATTCTTCCCAAAATTCCGGCAGTTCGTCGGTACGCTGGGGACAGTAGATGCCCCCGGCTCCCTCAATTTTCCCCGCCTGGGGTTCCAGAATCCCCGTGGCAAGCATGAGGAAGGTCGATTTTCCCGCGCCGTTATCGCCGGTAATACCGGTCCAGCCTTCGTGGAATTCAAGATTCAATTCCCGCAGTACCGGATCCACCGTTGAGGGATAGGAAAAATAAACGGAATTAAAACGCAGAACCACAAGACCTCCTCCCCCGCGCCGGTCAGCGGACAGACTCTATTTAAGCCTTACTTCCACCACCGTGTCCCGTGGATCGGGTAATGGGTAGCTGTCAAAACTCTGGGGGTTAAGGTGAAAAAAGGTATGCTCCGGGTATTCGGAGAGGTTCCAGTACTGAGCGGCCCGTATTTCGCTGCCATCGGCCAGGAGTCTAAGGGCCAGAACCTTCCCCGCCATGCCGGGAAGACAGACGCCGCCCGCCTGGGCCTCAAACACGTGGGCGTAGAGTTTCTTTCCCTTTTGGGTAAAGCGGCCCCATTCGGGCTTTCCGTAGTCCGAGGCGCCGCAGCCGTAGATACTCTCCCCGTTATCCGCCATCCAGCGGCCCACCTCCTCCAGAATAGCAACAGAACCCCGGGGAATTCGGCCCTTGGCGTCGGGCCCCACGTTTAGAAGCAGGTTCCCCCCCTTGGATACGCAGTCCACCAGCATTCGTATCACCATGTCCGCGCTTTTCCAGTGCGTATCCGCCGCGCAGTAGCCCCAGTGGTTGTTCAGCGTGATACAGGCTTCCCAGGGAACCGGCTGTCCCAATTCGTTTTTAATGCCCCCCGGGGGGATCATCTGTTCGGGACAGGCAAAGTCCCCGGCGTAATCCGAAGGGTTCGCCGTCAGTATGGTCCCCGAATCTTCCCCGGAACCTTCCAGCCGGTTATCCGTGATAATCCAGGGCTGCAGGGAACGGACCATCTCAATAAGTTCCTGAGCCTTCCATTTGGGGCCCTTCATTTCACCATAGGAAAAATCGAACCACATAATGTCCAGCCTGCCGTAATTCGTAAGCAGTTCCCGTATCTGACCGTGCATAAAATCAAGGTAACGGTTAAAATCCCGCCCGTCATTTTTTTCGTTCGGGTCATCCCGCAGCGGGTGCTGCCTATCCCCGGCGTGGGGAAAGTCCGGGTGCCGCCAGTCAATGATGGAAAAGTAAAGCCCCACCTTGATGCCCTCCGCCCGAAAAGCCTCCAGGTATTCCCGCACCAGGTCCCGGCCCGCCTGAGTATTGGTGGACTTGAAATCGGTAAACGCTGTGTCCCACAGGCAAAAACCATCGTGATGTTTCGCCGTCAGCACGGCGTACTTCATCCCCGCCTTTTTCGCCAAGTGCGCCCACGCCCTGGGATCATACTCCGCCGCGCTGAATTCCCCGGCGTAGGTAAGGTAATCTTCATGGCGTATCCGCTCCGTACTCCTTACCCACTCTCCCCTGGCGGGGATTGCGTAGAGCCCCCAGTGAATGAACATCCCAAACCTGGCATCCTGGAACCACGCGGTCCGCCGGGTGCGTTCGCGGATATTTTTATGTTCCGGCATATAAATCCTCCAGCCTCTAGTATAACCGTTTTCCGGCATGCTTGCGGCTAACGCCGCATCTTGGCAGTTTTCAGGGTAAAAAATCACCCTTGCAGGCGATTTTTTGGGGTTTTGCACGCGAAGCGCGACAAACTGCTAGGGTTTGTAACCTTTCGATATGGCCTGGGAGAGCTTGAATTTAAGAAAGTTGTTCTCTTTCTTGAGTTTGGTAATCTCAAGCTGCTGGGTCTTGACGGTTTCCACCAGATCGCCGGGGCTCAGGGTCCCGGAGTGGAGCAGGTCTTCCACGTACTCCATCCTGTTGTCAAAATCGATCTCCGCTTCCACGCCCGCTTCCTGGAAGCTGTTTTCGATCTCCGTGTCGTCCAGGGGACCCGCTTCCTCACCGGCGGCCATGATCTTGTCGGCAATGCGGTAGATTCCCTGGGCAATAATGGACTGGGGCTTGTAGAGCAGCACGGGGAGCCGGGACGCAAGGGCGGTGTCCTGGATACTGTCCCGGTATACTACCCCCAGGTGTTCGATCTTCAGATCCAGATACTCTTCGCAGGAGCGGCGTATCTTCATGGCCACATCGGCGTCTTTGGGATCGTCGATCAGGTTCATGACAAGTTTGGGGTGAAAATGTTCCAGGTGGCCCATGAAGTTGGCGTACGAGGAGGGATCGCGGGCCTTTATCTCCGGCAGCATTTTGGGGATGTACAAACGCTGCGGGCCGGAGCCGCCCTTGCGGGCCTGTTCCAGATAGGCCAGGGCGGGACTGCCCTTGGCAAAAACGGTGTACATCATCCTGAAAACGGTGTTTTTCAGGAACACGTAGGCGTTGAGTACCGCGGTAACCGAGGGGGCGGTAACAACAATACCCTGACCGGAGAGAAGAAAAAAATCCAGAATGGACTGATGGGTTCCCGCCCCAAGGTCGAGGACCAGGTAATCGGCCTCGTCCTTTAGGGCCAGAAGCCGCTTAACCAGGGTTTTGCGCTGGGTTGTTTTAAGGTTGGCGGTTCCTGGTATCTCCTGATCCCCCGGAATAAAACGGAGCCCCCGGACATCGGTATCGGCCATTACATCGCTAAAGTCCTTGCGGGTATCGTTTAGCCAGATTCCTATTCCCGTTTTCGGGGCCTGGTGGCCAAGGACCAGGTGCAGATTGGAGGCCCCCAGGTCCAGGTCCGCAAGCACTACCCGCTGACCCGCCTGGGCAAAGGCCACAGATAAATTCGCCGCCAGAAGGGACTTGCCCACCCCCCCCTTTCCGCTTGCTATCGGAATGATACGCATCAAAGACCCCCGTTTTCTCCCGCGCCGGTTTCGGCGCCGCTTTCCGCGGATTCCCCCAGACTCCTGGTACCGGTTTCGGTATCTTTTTCCGTGTGTTCCGCGCGCCGTACCCGCAGGACCAGAAAAATTCCGCCCGCCGCCGACACAAGATCGCCCAGGGTAATTGCCAAAAGGTTCCCCACCAGCGGGATCGCCCCCTGTACGACGATCGCCTGAATTATCCTGTCCCGCCAGAAAAAACCGCAGCTTATCAGGGTAATAACCGATATGATCTTACCGGCGGTGTACAGGGAAGCGTAGACGGAATAACGGTAAAAATCCACCAGCAGAAAGAGGGCCATCAGGACAAACAGGGTATTGGCCGCTCCAAAGATCAAACTTGGGAATGCCCCTCCCGGAATTTCCTGGCCCATGGCGCGGATAAGAAGCGTCAGGCGAACTACCTCGTACACCAGGAATCCCCAGCACAGGGGCTGAAAAGCCTGGGATTCACCGGTATGTTGACTATTCATAACAAAAATCTAAGGATATACTCCGCTCCGGTCAAGTCGGCGCCGGCCTGCCGCCTCCCCGCCGCTTTTTTGTTGGAGGAGTTCAACCGGCCATTAGTAAACGCCGATGCCCTGCCATCAGGACATTGACAAAGCGCATGGCTTATCTACAATGATAAAGTAATGAACCGTCAAAAAAGTCTTCCCCCAAGTGGGTTCCCCAGGGTACCCCCCCTGGTCTTTTGGACCGGCGCTACCCTTATTATTGGAATGGTGTTTGTTCTTGCCTCTGTTCCGGCTGCCCAGGCCCAGAGCAATGCCCAAACTACCCCGAACACCCAAAACGCCCAGCGTTACAGCGCAAATCTTCAGCATGTTTTTGATTACATCCAGCGCCATTACGTTGACGAGGTTGACCCCAGGGTGGTTTTTGAGGGGGCCGTAAACGGCATGTTTAACGCCCTGGGGGATCCCTATTCCAGCTTTTTGCCGGAAAGCGAAATGTCCGATATGAACGAAACTACTCAGGGAAACTTTGGGGGCGTCGGCCTGTACATTACCGCCGGGGAACCGCAGGCCGATGGCACAATGAAGTACGTGGAGGTATCGGCCCCTATGGAGGATACCCCCGGCTGGCGGGCGGGGATTAACCCCATGGACCGGATCCTCAAAATTAGCGACGAATCCACCGACGGTCTTACGATGAACGAGGTGCTTGCCCGGCTGCGGGGAAGGCCGGGGGACCCGGTAACGATCCTCATTGGCCGGGGGGCGAACCTTGAGTTTCCGGTAACGATTATCCGGGAGGTTATCGAGGTTCCCACCACCAAATACGCCATGATCGGCGATACCGGCTACCTCAAACTCCTCACCTTTACCCCGATGACGGCGGAACGGGCCAAGGATGCGCTGGCCTATTTTGGAACCAACAACTATAAAAGTCTGATTCTGGACCTTAGGAACAACTACGGCGGCCTGCTCCAGTCCGCGGTGGATATTTGCGAACTCTTTTTGGATTCCGGCGTGGTGGTTAGTACCAGGTCCCGCATTGCCCTGGAGAACAAGGTCTTTAGCGCCCGCTCCCCCGCCCTGGTGCCCGCCAACATCCCCATCATTGTGCTTATCAACCGGGGGTCCGCCAGCGCGTCGGAGATCGTGGCCGGCGCCCTGAAGGATCGCAGCAGGGCCTACCTTGTGGGGGAACGTTCCTACGGCAAGGGTTCGGTGCAGCAGGTCTATGTCATGGGCGTTACGGGCTTCAAACTTACGACCGCCCGCTACTATACCCCCAGCAACGCTAACATCGATAAGATCGGCATACCCCCGGATCGTGAGGTAGCCTACCCGGAGTTTACTGAGGAAGACGCGGAGGCGCTGAATCGCCTGCTGCAGACCAACAAGATACCGGAATTCATTACCAACAATCCCAATGCCGGCAGCGTGGAAATTACCGCTTTTGCCCAGACACTCAGGCGGGATTACCGGCTGGACATCGACGTGCTGCGGCGGCTTATTCGCAATGAGCAGATCAGGAAGGTAATTGCCCCGGTGTACGATCTGGAATACGATATTCAACTTCAGGAGGCGGTCAACATTCTTAGAAGCGGGACCTATTCCGTTCTGATGAGGTCCACGAAGACCCTAAAAACCCTGCAGGACGAGGCAGCCCAGGAAGAGTTTGCCCAGGCCTCGTAACATACCCCGTGAAACAGTTCATACTCCCCACCGCGCCGGACCGGAATGGCCTGGTGCGGGTATCGGGAGCGGATTTTCATTATCTGATCCACGTTCGCCGGCTTAAACCGGGGGATCGTTTCAGGGCTGTTCTGCCCCACGGGGATGGGGAATTTCCCTCAGGCGATTCCGTGCCGGTGGAGCTGGTCTCGCTTGGGGCGGGGACCCTGACGCTCGCCCTGGCCGGCGAAGCCGCAGCGGAACCTCCCGCCGGGCTGCCCCCCATTCTGCTGTTTCAGGCCCTGCCCAAGGGCCCAAAGATGGACCTGATCGTCCGCCAGGCCGCGGAGGGGGCGCTGAGCGGGGTGGTTCCCTTTGTTTCGGAACGCTCGGCCATTAAGGGGGGGGCCCCGCTCCGGGAAAAGCCGCGGCGCTGGGAGCGGATCATCCGGGAAGCCCTGCAGCAGAGCGGTTCCCCGGTATTCACCGCCCTGCATCCGGTTTTGGATTGGGATGGGCTTTTTGCCTACTGGGACAAGGTACGTTCCGCCCACCCGCTGTCCCTGGGGATTTTTTTGCACCAGGAACAGGTTGAATCAGGGGATACCCCCCTTGCGGAGGCAAATTTACACAGGTATCTTAGTACCGTTCCCGAGTTGCTGGCGTTGACGGTAGGTCCGGAAGGAGGGTTTTCACCCGCCGAGGTGTCCCGGTTTGTTGAGGCGGGGTTTAAGCCCCTCAAAATCGGAAACACCGTTTTAAGGGTGGAAACAGCCGCCCTATACGGAGCGGCGGCAGCCCGGGTTATACTTTTGGAGAACTCATCATGGACAGGGAGCGGATAAATTTCTTAAAGGTCCCCATTGACATTGTGCCCCACGAACAGTTGGGGCCCGTGATTTATGAACTCCTCCGTAAGGGAGGCGGTCAAAATGTGGTACTTCTTTCCCTTATGGATCTGCTTGAGGCCCGGCGAAACAACGAGTACCGCGAGTACGTGCGGAACGCCGCCCTGGTTATCCCCATAGGTAAAAGCATTGTGGGGGGAATCCGGTTTCTTACCGGAAAACAGGCGGTCCGCTACATGCCCTTTGACTTTGCCGTAAGCCTTCTGAGCATCCTGGAGGAGCGGGAGTTTTCCGTCTTTCTTTTGGGGGGGAAACTGAGGGTCCTCAGAAAGACCGAAAACAACATCCGCCAGACTTTTCCCCGGCTTAGGGTGGTGGGGCGTTTTCCCGGTTCTTTTAAGAAGCAGGAGGAGGGCCTTATTGTGGAGGCTATCCGCAAGACCGCGGCCTCCCTGCTGCTGGTGGGCAAGGGCGTCCGGGGGGAGGAACACTGGATTGCCCGCTACAGCGGCGCCCTTAATCCGGGCCTGCGGCTCTGGTGCAGCGATCTTTACGACGTGTTTGCCGAGCGCCGCCACCGCCCCTCGCGGAAGACCTTTGACCGGGGCCTGGAATTTGTGGGCTACTGTTTCCGGAGTCCCCTCAAGTTTTTCCGGGTGTTCCCCTATTTTTACTACAAGATCCTCCTCCTGGGGCACCGGCTTTTTGTAAAGTAATTAGTGCCTGTTCCAGCACTAGTACGTAGTCAACATTCAACCTGTGAGTCGTTCAGTTTGATACGCCCTGAACGTAACCCACTACCGCCCCCGCAGCGGTTCACGATAGGGAGTTAAGGTTAGGCGGGTATCAAACCCAAAACCCAGGTTGAATGGTGTCTGACTACACCACAAAGAGGGCAGAGTCGTGGAGGGTCGGGAAGCACCGGAAGCACCAAAAAACCCCCACAATTACAATCATGACTGCGTACTAGGAGCCTGTGGGGCTTGTAGGTTTTTGCTCCACGTTGTGTGGCTAAAAACCACGACTTCACGAATCATCACGAACTTTTATTCGAGAGTCTGGTTTAATACCCCGCGGGGGCTCATTTCCCGGGCATCTCATCATATATTATTTTGTCGTATTTTTTATTTTCCTCTTCCAGTAATTTTATCTTGCTGTCCTGTTTGTCAATCTCCAGTTTTAATATTTCTTTTTGTAGTTCAAGTTCTCTTATCCTGTTTTTCTGGGTTTTTTGTCTGTATGACAGGGCAATTGCCACAATGGGGATAGATAGCGCGACAAAAGGTATTAAAACCCCAATATACTGTATTACCATATCACAATCTCCCTGTTTCCATAGAATATGGCTTTTTTTTAATTTTGTCAAGTAGAGACTGTTCCAAAACGAACGGGTAACAGCACTTACTTTTTTCGATGTCAAAATTCCCCTACAAGCAGCATAGTTTGAAGAAAAAATCCACCGCAAAGTCGCCAAAGTCGAAAAAGGAAGTGCTGTTGCCCTGTAAAATACCGCCCCCCGCTTGTTCACTGAGTTTTCCTGTGTTATACTTTCCGATAAGTGAGTCAATGGGGGAAGTGAAGATACGGAAATCGCGGCTGAAAACTCGCACCCCCGGAATAGGACTCCGAAAGAGAAGTTCCAATCCGGTACTTGAAAAACAGGTTGAATGGGAGTGGTAATGTGAAATCACTGGAAATTTTCGCGGGAGGAGGAGGACTTGCCTTGGGGGTAACGATAGCCGGCTTTACCCATACCAACCTTATAGAATGGGACACGAACTCCGCGAAAACCCTTTACCATAATTACAAACAATTTGGTTTTGATAACGAGAAGGAATGGATATTTAATGACGATATTCATAACATTTCTTTTTCCACTTATCAAGATAAAATTGATTTACTTTCCGGCGGTCCTCCTTGCCAGCCGTTTTCCATTGGCGGTAAGCACATGGCTTATAATGATAAGCGTGATTTGTTTTCCGAAGCAACACGGACGCTTGCCGAAATACGTCCCAAGGCTTTCATTTTTGAAAATGTTCGCGGGCTGTTGAGAAAAAGTTTTTCTAAATATTTCGGCTATATCATATTGCAATTAAATTATCCCGAAATTGCCAGAAAAGAAAATGAAAAATGGGTGAACCATTTAACACGGCTTGAGAAATACCACACCAGCGCATGCGAAAAAAGCCTTTACTATAATGTTGTTTTTCGTTTGGTTAATGCCGCAGATTACGGCATACCACAAAAACGGGAACGGGTTTTTATTATTGGGTTTCAGAAACGACATAAACGGAAATTGGTCTTTCCCCGCCGCTACCCACTCGGAGGAAGCGTTGAATTATGAAAAATACATTTCAAAAAACTATTGGGTAAGACATTCTATTAAGTATCCCGGTAAAGATGAAGCTGTTGCTGTTTCGCTGTTTGATCCGCCGGAAAAAAAACCGTGGGTAACGGTACGGGACGCCATAGGCGATTTGCCCGATCCCGCAGTAAGCAATGATTGTTATAATCATAGATTTCAAGGCGGTGCGAGATCCTACCCCGGGCATACGGGGAGCATAATGGACGATCCCGCGAAAACAATTAAAGCCGGGGCACACGGCGTACCTGGCGGTGAAAATACGATTGTTTTAGAAGACGGTACACTCCGTTATTTAACCGTGCGGGAAGCGGCGCGAATACAAACTTTTCCAGACGATTACTTTTTCCCCTGCTCGTGGACGGAAAGTATGCGGCAGATCGGTAACGCTGTTCCGGTGAGACTTGGAGCGATTGTCGCCGATTCGGTAAAAAGAACTTTGTATTCTTCCAAGAGGAAACATAAAAACGATGGACATGGAGATATTTAACCCGTTAGACAAGCGTAATCTTGGCGTAAGCATTGCTGACGCAATTTTCAAGAAGGAGGTTTTTCCCTTAAAGAAATTGCCGTCTTTTAATGGCGCGGGTATTTATGCCATTTATTATAAAGGTGATTTCCCGCTTTACAAAAACATAAGTGAAAAAAACAAAAAATATTTTCTCCAACCCATTTACGCGGGAAAAGCCATACCCGAAGGTGGCCGCAAAGGAGGCATAGGGATAGATATTCCTGTTGGTGAATATCTTTGGAACATAGTTGTTGACGGTTTCGGCAATCATGACCCTGGAAGCGGAAGATACAATCAACAAATTTCCTCGTGGGATACAATTCACCCTGGCAGAAATTGGGCAAAAAAACTACAAAAGGGGAAGACCGTAGAGGAGATTTCCAAACAGATACTTGAATTTCCACAATGAAAGGACGCACAAAAGAAATAACACATATGGTGATTATTGGCATGGTAATAATTGGAAAATAAGGAATTTGCTGTCTCTTGAAGACGAATTATCAATGTACTGCTAAAACATTAAAAACAATTAACGTCATAAAATCAGCCCATGCCCCGCGCCGTGCGGGGTACAGGCACCAAAAAACCCCACAATTACAATCATGACTGCGTACTCGTTGTATATGATCTTTCATACATTTATCGAGGGGCGGGACAACGGCGTGGGTATAAGGCCCGGTTGAACCAAACAACGTGAACTCATCTGGGGAGCGGCAGGCCGCTCCCCAACTGGATTGATGTTGGAGGAGGTTAACAGACCCTTATGCAAAAGCATATGCAAAAGCATATGCACAAGCAAACGCCGTTGTCCCGCGCCCCCTTTCATTTTTTCCCTTCCGGGGCTTATGATTGGGCCGTGTCGCGCTTTGAAGACCTGGGGGTTTCGCCCTTTTTTTCCTCCCGCCTTGGGGAGCGGAATATCCATCAGCCTACGGATATCCAGGCCCGGGTTATACCGGAGCTGCTGGAGGGACATTCCCTGGCCTTCCGCTCCGCCACCGGTACGGGTAAAACCTTCGCCTACCTTATCCCCCTGTTTCAACGGCTTTTCCCGGAACCCCGTTCCGGTCCTCCGGAAGGCTCTCCCCCAGGACCGGCGGGCGGTTACGCGGGCCCTGCGGTTCTGATCCTTGCCCCCACCTGTGAACTGTGTTCCCAGATCCGGGCCGAGGCGGAATTCCTTCTGTCCGTACTGCCGGTTCCGCCGGCCGGCCTTCTTATCGGTTCAGGGAACCTTAAACGGCAGATCGAGGTCCTGAAAAAAGACCGGCCCGCAGTGGTGGTGGGGAACCCCGGGAGGATCCTCCTGCTGGTCAGGATGGGGAAACTCAAACTCGGAGCCCTCCGTTTTCTGATCCTTGATGAGGGGGACCGGCTCGCGGCGGAGGACCTGAGGGCGGAAACCCTGGAACTCCTGGAATTCATCGCCGGGGGTCCTTCCCGGCGGCAGCCGGACCTTGTCCGCATCGCCTGTTCCGCCACCCTGTCCCTGAAGAACCTGGGGGCCCTGCTTCCCGTGATGGGAGGGGGTCTGAAGATCATCGAAACCGACGGGCAGGAGATCCTGCGGGAACGGATACGGCACTGGGCCATGTGGAGCGAAAGCCGCCGGAAGATAGGGACCCTCCGCTCGTTCCTGGCGGCGGCAAAACCCGGCAAGGCCCTGGTCTTTACGGGCCGTTCCTGGGACGCGGAACATATCGTCTCCCGCCTGGAACACCTGCCCGCCGCCGCCCTCTACGGCCACATGGACAAAAAACGGCGCCGGGACGTGATCGGCGCGTTCCGATCAGGGACACTACGGGTTCTGGTTTCCAGCGATCTGGCCGCGCGGGGCCTGGACATACCGGGGATCACCCACGTAATCGCCCTTGACGTTCCCCCGGACGCCGATCTCTACACCCACCGGGCGGGCCGTACCGGACGGGCGGGAAAACGGGGGATCATGGTGAGCATAGGGGACGAGGTGGAGATGCGCCGCCTTGCCCTGCTCGAAAAGCGGCTGGGCCTTACGGTGTACCCCAAGGAACTCTGCCGGGGACGGATCGTGGCGGCGGGTGAGGGGACGGACAATGATGGCTAGCAGCCTGTTGCACTTGTAGGTTTTTGCTCCACGTTGTGTCGCAAAAACCACGATAATTGGGCTGTTTACGCAGTTTGTAAGGTAAAATCGCCTCATAGGTGGTACCTATTCGGC
>JAIRND010000178.1 GCA_031258225.1 Treponema sp.
AACGCCGCCTGTTCCCGGTGGAAAGCCTCAAGCCGTTCCAGAACGGCATCCCGTTCAGCCTCTGACCCGACAAGGCTGGTGCGCCTCATAAAAAGAATAAAATCCATGACGCGGCGCTCAACAAATTTCTTGTGCCGTGCCATTGCCGCGTCCTTCTCTTTTTCGGTCTTGCATTTTGAAAAAACTTTTACCAGCCGTTCATCCCATTCAGGCGGCGCCGAACCGGATACAATGGCGTCTATCTGTCCGCGCATGTCACCGTATATCTTTTGAAACATAAACCGCGCGTACCAGACCATGGCGACGATGATCGCGGCAAAAGCCGCGACGGAAATTAGAAAATATAGAAACACTACTGTTCCGCCCCGCTCCTCAGCGTCAGTTCCCCCGCCCGGTGGCACGCCACAAGCCGCCCGCCGCCAAAATCCCGGAATTGGGGCTGCTCTTTCTTACAGCGTGCCTCAGCGTACCGGCAGCGGGGGTGGAAATAACAGCCTTCCGGCAGCTTCGCCGGGTTTGCCACTTCCCCCTCAAGCACAATACGGTCCCCTTTAAGGCGCGGGTTCGGCTTGGGTATGGCCGATAGCAGCGCCTCGGTGTAGGGGTGCAGGGGCTGGGCAAATATGTCGTTGGTTACGCCCGTCTCAACCAGTTTGCCAACGTACATGACACCGATGCGGTCCGATATGTGCCGGATAACCCCCAAATCGTGGGAAATAAACAGGTAGCTTAGGTGGAGTTTTCGCTGCAGGTCCATCAACAGGTTGAGTATCTGCGCCTGTACCGACACATCCAGGGCCGAAACCGCCTCGTCGCAGACAATAAAATCGGGGCTGGTGGCAAGCGCGCGGGCAATGCCAATACGCTGCCGCTGACCGCCGGAAAAGGCGTGGGGATACCGTTCAAGCTGTTTTTTATCAAGCCCCACCAGCTCCATCAGTTCTATGGTCTTTTCACGGATCTCCGCGCCGCCGTACAGTTTGTTACAGATCATCGGCTCACTGATGATGCCCAGGACGGTCATGCGGGGATTCAGTGAGGAGTAGGGGTCCTGGAAGATAAGCTGCATGTTACGCCGGGCCAGGCGCAGTTCATTCGCCCCCAGTTTGTTGATGTCGATGACCCGGTTGTTCAGGCGGTAGGTTATGGAACCGCCGGTGGCGTTGATCGCCCGCAGAACACAGCGCCCGATGGTGGTTTTACCGCAGCCGGACTCCCCCACAAGGCCGAAGGTCTCCCCCCGGTTGATGATAATGTCCACATCGTCAACGGCCTTGACATAGCCGGCGGTCCTTTTCAGGATACCGGCGTTGATGGGAAAGTACTTTTTAAGGCCCGTGATCCGGAGTATTGCATCTTCGGGCATCCCGGCCCCTGCTGCCTGCCCCGCGTTTGTGGTTGCTTCGTTCATTGCCGTGCCTCCCCGTCTTGCCCGTGCCCGGTTTGCCTGCCGGCGGTTTGCCGGCAGGCAAAAGCGCACCTGACCTGGTGCCCCGGTTCTATTTCCGTCATCGGAATATCTTCCGTGTTACACACGCCGTCCTTCGCTATGTCGCAGCGATTGTAAAACCCGCAGCCGGGTTTCAGGTTGATGGGAACCGGCACCGTTCCGGGGATGGATTTCAGATGGCTCTTTTTTTCCTTTGCCAGCGCCGGTATCGCCTTCATCAAGGCAACGGTGTAGGGATGCGCGGGGTTGTTGAACAGGCTGTCAACATCCGTGTACTCCACCACCTTACCCAGGTACATAACCGCCACATGATCGGACATTTCGGCGATAACCCCCAGATCGTGTGTAATAAAAATAACCGATGACCCCTTGTTCTTTTTAAGGTCGTTGATAAGTTTCAGCACCTGAGCCTGAATGGTTACGTCCAGCGCCGTGGTCGGCTCGTCGGCAATCAAAATGGCCGGATTACTGGCAAGGGCCATGGCGATCATCGCCCGCTGGCGCATGCAGCCGGAGAGCTGGTGGGGGTATTCTTTAAGCCGCTGTTCCGGGTTGGAAATACCCACCTGCCGGAATATGTCCACCGCGATACGGTCCGCCTCCTCCTGGCTGCCGGTTACGTGGAGCAGGATAGGTTCCGTTACCTGGTTCCCCACCGAGAGGATGGGGGAAAACGCTTTCATAGGCTCCTGGAAGATCATGGCGATGTTCCGCCCCCGGATAGAGCGGATTTCAGGACTGTTGTTGCCAAGTTTCGTGATGTTCACCGGCTCCGCAAGCCGCTCACCGTTCTTCTCGTACAAAAGAATCTCGCCGTCTATGCGGGAGTAGCCGGGAAGCAGGCGCAGAATCGCGTTGGCGGCGACACTTTTCCCGCACCCGGACTCGCCCACAATCCCCAGGGTCTTGCCGTGTTCCAGCTCAAAATCGATCCCGTCCACGGCCTTTAACAGGCCCTCGTCCAGTTTGAAATGAACCTTGACGTTCTTCAACGCCAGAATCGTATTATCGTTCACCGTCTGCCCCCGTTACTTCGCGTAAGGGTCGGCCGCGTCCCGCAGGCCATCGCCTATAAAGTTGAATACCAGGACCGTAATAATGACGAAGGCCACGGGGAACAAGAGCCACGGGTGCATCGCCAGGGCCTGGACGGTCTGGGCGTCCTGCAAAAGCACGCCCCAACTGACTATGGGAGCCTGCAGCCCAAGCCCCAGAAACGACAACGCCGTCTCCCCCAGAATAGAAGCCGGTATGGACATGGTTACGCTTACGATCATGTAACTGGCGAACGAGGGCAACATGTGCTTGAAGATGATCCTGGTGTCGGTGGCGCCGCAGAGCCGGGCCGCGGTGGTAAAGTCCTCCTCCCGTACCGAAAGGATCTTTCCCCGCACCACCCGCGCCAGGCCTGTCCAGCCGATAAGGGACATGACGAAGATCATGCCGAAGTAGATAAACAGAGGGTCCCAGCTTCGCGGCAGCGCGGCGGCCAGGGCCATCCACAGCGGCAGGGTGGGAATGCACAGCAGAAGGTCGATGATACGCTGGATAATGTTGTCTACCACCCCGCCCAGGTAGCCGGAGAGCCCCCCCAGGGTAACGCCCAGCACAAACGTCAGCATCACCGACAGTACCCCAAAGGCAAGGGACACCCTGGTCCCGTAAATGATCCGGGTGAACAAATCCCGGCCAAGCTGATCCGTCCCCATCAAAAGGTACGGCGCCCCGTGCTCCTTGGGACCGAACAGGTGGATGTCCGTGGGGATAAGCGCCCATAGTTTGTAGGGGCTTCCTTTTACGAAGAAGCCCGTTTCGTATTTTACCGCCGTATTGTACGAGAAGGTACGCTTGAAGGTAACCGGATCGGTGAAGCGTTCTATCTCGTAGACAAAGGGCATCAGGTGGAAACGTCCCCCGGCATCCACCCAGTGCAGGCCGTTGGGCGGCGCTTCTTTATATTTGGAGAAACGTTCAGTCGGCGTATAGGGCGCAATGAACTCGCAGAATACCGCTATGACCAGCAAGAGCGCGAAAACCGGCACCGCCGCCATGGCCAGCTTATGTCGGCGGAACTTCCAGTACATAAGCTGCCACTGGGACGCCACCGCGTAGGTCTCGGTTTCTTCTATCTTGGTTTTCTTTTTAGTCAATTTATTCAATCGACTACCCCCCCAAACCGTATCCTGGGATCCAGGATGGAAAGCAGAATGTCGGAAACCAGGGTCCCCACAATGGTCAGCATGGCCACAAAGAGCATCATGCTGCCCGCCAGGTACATGTCCTGGTTCATAAAGGCGCTCCTCATCACCGGCCCCATGGTCGGCATGTTCAGAACGATAGAAACCACCACCTCACCGGAAATAAGGCCCGGCAGTATCCAGCCGATGGTGCTCACCTGGGGGTTAATGGCCATGCGGATGGGGTATTTCACCAGCATCTTCTTTTCCTCTAAGCCCTTGGCGCGGGCGGTGGT
>JAIRND010000219.1 GCA_031258225.1 Treponema sp.
TTCCCGTTTCCATTTTCTTTTCGTACTTCATCCAGATCCCCCCTGCCACGCGCTTCTCGTGTTCCCGCTCCCGGGCGCCTTGCGGGCCGCGCGCCGACGGCGTTCGCGGCGGGGCGGGGCGGGGGGCGGGGAGGTTTACGAGGAGGGGCAAGGGGAGGGGCAAGGGGAGGGGTAGACAGAAGGCCCAAAATAGAACGCGGGGGGAGGGGAGAGGAGAGGGGGCTTAGGGGGTGAAGGGGCCTTCGACGGGGACGCGGACGAGGTTTACGTTGTAGCCGGGGTAGCGGGCCTTGAAGCGGGAGAAGCGGGTTTCTTCGGCACTTTCAAAGACGGCGATCTGGAAGCCGCCGTACTCGTCGAAGTAGGGGATAAGGACGGCTATGTGGAAGTGCTGGCGCATCCGGGGGAGGCCGCGGGGGTTGTCCGGCGTGGCCGGGGGGCCCAGTTCGGTGTTTACTGAGGCAAGGTAGATATAGCCTGGTTCGTCGATGGCAAGGGTGTAGAGGAGGGGCTGGAGGCCTTCCACTCCGAAGCCGGAATTTTCCAGGTAGCCGGGGTAGGCGCGGAGGGCGGGCTGGGGGCCGGCGTTTGGGTTGGGCTGGGTTCCGCTGGGCATCAGGTGGTCCGGTACGGGGACGGTTTCAGTGGTTCCGGTGGTTTCGGTACGGTAGATGAGTTGGCTAAAGGGCCAGTCCCGGACTTCAAACTCCTCCGGGACGGCATAGGCGGGGGAGCGGAGGCTGGTCCAGGCTTGGGCGGCCAGGTTCCGGGTCCAGTCCAGACCGAAAAAAGGGTCGCGGATATCCTCCCATACATCCGTATAGGATGAGCCGCGTTCCCCAAAGGGCTGTTTAAGTGCCGCGATGTCCAGGCGCCGGCCGGTAAGGGGCCGCAGGATGCCGTCTACTACCCACTTGACGAAGCCTGAGCAGTTAAGGCCCCCGGTCCCGTCCTGGGCGTCCAGGGTCTCAATAAACACGTAGGTTCCCTCAGAATCGATGGCTCCGTCATCCCGGAAGCTGATCTCCGGAAGTTTTTGGCGCAGGTTGTCCATAAACCGCCGCAGATCCCGGTAGTTTGCCGGGTCCGGATCGAGGTAGTGGCGTTTGAATTTTTCCCCCACAATGGTGAAGATGTTTTCCAGGGGCATGCCGAGGAGGCGCTCAAAGGGCAGGGCTACGGCCTGGGACTGGATGATGTAGGCGTCGTACAGGACCATGTCCATCTGGCAGCGATCCCCGCTGAGGGGTTTGAACTGGAGGTAGGTGGACCGGTCGCTTCGGGGGTAGACGAGGATCCTGAGGGGGGAGCCGTCGGCGCGGCCGCGGACGTAGACCCAGGAGCCCTGGGCCCAGCCGGGGAAGGTTCCCATGCCCTGGCCGCCGGGGCCGGTAAGTTCCCGGGCCAGTATTACGGCGAATTCATCGGCGCTTTGTGCCGTCCGAACCTGGATTCTGCCGCCGCCGGGGAGGGTGTGGAGCAGGGTCTTTTTCGCCAGAACCCGATCCTGGGTATCCAGGAACCACTCGTCCCGGAGGGAGATTCGCAGGGCGGAATCGTCCTCAATGCGGGCGCTGGGAAGGTCCAATGCCCCCAGGAGAAGGGGGCCCGGCAGGCAGGCCAATGTTACGGCCAGGGCCGCTTTCCAAACAAGGCGCGTATCAAAGCGCATACTACAACATATCGGCAAGGCGATCCCTTTCTTTTACGGTTCCCGTTTGTTATACTCAAGAACATCAAACGGGGGCGTGAATGAGAGTGTATAGCCGCCGGCAGTTGGTCTTTTTTTCGGTGCTATCCGGCCTTATCGTACTGGCGCTTGGCTTTGGTCTGGGGCTGTTCCGCCTGCCCGGCGTGTCGTCCGGGGAAGGGGTTCCGGATGGGTCCGCGGGGACCGGGGAGGCCGCGGCGGGTGAGGCGGTTGATGAGGGCGGGCTGGTGGAGCCGATTCCGCGCCAACTGTCCCAATCCCCGCGTCCTGTGAACGCGCTGAACATGACGGACCTGCTTCCCTATTCTGAGGATGAGCGGGAAAATATCTCGATCTACGAGCGGTACAACGCCGCAGTGGTGAATATTACCACCGAAGTGGTGGCGATTAACTGGTTTCTTGAACCGGTGCCCCAGGACGGGGGTTCCGGCTCCGGGTCGATTATCGACACGAAGGGCTACGTGCTTACCAATAACCACGTTATTGAAAACGCGTCGAAGGTGTACATCAACCTGGTGGACGGAAGCCAGTTTGAAGGCTCCGTGGTGGGGACGGATTCGGAAAACGACATCGCGGTTCTCAAATTCGATCCTCCGCAGGGGCAGGAATTGCAGACCATACCGTTCGGCAGTTCCGATAACCTGAAGGTTGGGCAGAAGGTGCTTGCCATTGGGAACCCGTTCGCCTTTGAGCGGACGTTGACGGTTGGTATTGTGTCGGGCCTGGGGCGGCCCATCCAGACATCCCAGCAAAACATCATCCGCGACATGATCCAGACCGATGCCTCGATAAACCCCGGTAATTCCGGGGGGCCCCTGCTGGATACCCAGGGCAGGATGATCGGGATCAACACGATGATCTACTCCCCTTCGGGGGGCTCGGTGGGGATTGGGTTCGCCATTCCGGTGAACACGGCCAAGCGGGTGGTGGCGGAGATTCTGCAGTACGGCAAGGTGCGCCGGGGCCGGATTGACGCGACGGTGGTGCAGCTTTTCCCGGCCCTGGTCCGCTACGCCAATCTTCCGGTTAGTCAGGGGCTTCTGGTTTCCAGGACCCGGCGTTCGGGACAGGCGGAACGGGCGGGGCTGCGGCAGGGTACGGAGGCGGTGCGTTACCGTTCCACCGTTATCTACCTGGGTGGGGACATTATCACCTCGGTTGACGGGATGAAAACCGATACCTACGCGGACCTTTTCAGCGCCCTTGAGGACAATAAGCCTGGGGAGCGGGTAAAAGTGGAAGTTATCCGGGGTGGCCGGCCCCTTACGCTGGATGTTACCCTGGTGGATCAGGAAGAACTTGGCAATTAGGCCCATTGTACAGGAGGAACTACAATGTCGGATACGATAAATCCCTGGCAAAGTCCGGGTACGGAAGTGGTGGCGGAAGAGGGCGCCCCCCGGGATGTTTTGACGCCGGGTATGCTGCGGTATCTCAAAGAAGCGTCCCCGTGGCTTCGTTTTTTGGGTGTTCTTGGCTACATTGGGGCGGCGTTCCTTATCGTGATAGGGATTTTTACCAGTATCGCGCTGGTTAGCGGCCTTTCCCTGCTGGATACCGGTGTTTTTGGCCTTTTTGGGACCTTTATCGGTGTGCTCTACCTGGCGGGGGGAGTTATAGCCTTTTTCCCCGCCCGGTTTACCTATAAATTTGGGGCCAAAATCCGCGATTACCTTATGAGCGACGGGAACAAGGACCTGGAAGAGGCCTTCCGGTACAACCGGGCCCTGTGGAAGTTCAGCGGCATACTGGCGATTGTGTACCTGGCCATTATCCCCTTGTGGATTGGGGGTTCGTTGGTTGCCGTACTCGCGTCGGTTTTTTAGCCGTTAGTCTTGCGGCGTTGACAGCACGGCCCGGAGCCGCTCCGGTATTCCAGTCCGCCCGATCCTCAAACGAATCCCTGGATTCGGCCGTTACGGTAGAGACCCCGGAGGGGGTGGAATTTGCCCTTTTCCCAGCGGGACCCCTTATCCGGGGCTGCGCCTGGGGGATCGATCAGATTATCCAGTGGGTTATCGTCCTTGTTATCAGTGCTTTGTCGAGTTTTTTTGGGGGTAAGGCCGGTTCCTGGATGCTTCTGCTGCTGTTTTTTTGCGTTGACTGGTTTTACCACATGCTATGGGAGGTTTTTGGCCGTGGTCAGAGTCCGGGGAAACGTCTTTTGGGAATCCGGGTGCTTAGGAGCGATGGATCCCCGGTGAATCCCGGCGCCTCGTTTCTGCGGAACCTTATCCGTTTTGCCGACACCTTTTTGTTCTTCTGGCCTATCGCGCTAATAACGATGCTGTTGAGCCGCGGCTACCGCCGTCTTGGTGATTGGGCCGCCGATACGCTGGTTGTGTATACCGTCCAGTCCCTCTCGCTTTCCGCCCTGCCGGCTTTCGCGTTTTTACCCAAGGACGGCGGGAAGGCCGCCACGCCCCGGGGGGCTTCCGCGGCAGAGGGGGCGGCGCTGAACCTGAGCGGGGAGGAAAAACAGGGTATTCTGATGTTCGCCCGGCGTTATACGCTGCTGGGCAGGGCCCGCGCGGATGAGATTGCCTCCCCCTACGCGGAGGTTCTGCGGGGGGGTGATGCGGAAGAATCGCCTCCCGGGGCCGCGGCGGATTACCTGTTGGCTATCAACCGGAGGCTTGGGGGCGTATGACCGAGCATAACTTTGTTGTCCGGCGGGATAGATCCTGGCGGGAATTCGCGGAAACCCTGGCCAGTCCCCGTTTGATGCGGGAGCGGGCGGACCGCTTTCCCGGGGTTTTCCGGGAAATCTGCCAGGACCTTAACACCGCCCGGGTCCACGGCTTTGATCCGGCCCTTATTGAGCGGCTGAACCGCATGGTGCTGGAAGGGCGTCAGCGGCTCTACGACCACCGGAATTTTTCCCCCCGGCCCCTGCTGATCTTTCTAACCCGGACTTTTCCCCGGACGGTTCGGGCCCACTGGCGGGGTATCGGCGCTTCCTGTCTGATCTTCTACGGTCTGGCCCTGTTTTTCGCCCTGGTCTGTCTTCGCTTTCCCGAAACGGCCTACCGTATTCTGCCGGAGTTTCAGGCGGAGTCCCTGGAGGAGATGTACGATCCCGAAAATCCCCATTTCCTTGTGCCCAGGGATCTGTCCGGGGACGCGGATATGTTTGGGTTTTACATTTACAACAATGTTTCCATCGCCTTTAGAACCTTCGCGGGGGGCATTGTGGGGGGACTGGGGAGTCTGTTTTTTCTGGCCTACAACGCCATGTCCCTGGGGGCGGCCGCCGGGCACATTATCAACGTGGGCTTCAAAGAGACTTTTTTTTCGTTCATCATCGGGCACGGCAGTTTTGAGCTTACGGCGATCATCCTGTCCGCCTACGCGGGCCTGCTTATGGGCTACCGTCTTTTTGTATGTTCCGGTCTTAGCAGGGGCGCTTCCATCAGGCGGGGCGGGCGGGAGGCCCTTCCCATTATCACTGGCGCGGCGCTGCTCCTGGTAATCGCCGCCGCGGTGGAGGCGTTCTGGTCCTCCCAGGTGCTGGTGGGGCCTGGTATCCGTTTTGCCGTGGGGGGTCTGGGCTGGGTTCTCCTGGGTCTTTACTTCGCCTTTGCCGGGCGCGCCGGGAAGCGCGGAAAAGTCGCGGACGGGGAAGGCTGGTCATGCTGAACAGCGGGATTCTTGCCCTTAGACGGCGGAGCCTGTGGGAGGCGGCGGATATGGGCCTGCTCCTTTGGCGGCGGAATCTGGGTTATCTTATTGTTTTTTTCGCGATTCCGTTCTGGGTCTGCGCCTTTGCGCTTCTCCTTGCGGGCAATGCGGGTCTGGCGGATCTGCTGCCCGGCGGTTTGCGCGGCAATCTTTCGCTGCTCTGCGCCTGGCTTATCCTGTGGTGGTTCAACCCGCTGTTCGACCGTTTTGTGCTTCACGTCGTGGCCAGGCGCTATTTTGAACCCAGTGTACCGTTCCGCCACCTGTTTCGCGGTTTGGGGGCCAGTCTGTGCCGGGGTCTGGCCGGGGACCTGCTCTGGCGGCGTTTTAGCCCCTGGCGGGCGGCGGTCATGCCGATTAGGGTTCTTGAACGGGGGGGGCCGGCGCGGGACCGGAAGGGGAAGCGCGTTACGGCCCGGAAGCGGGCCCTGGTCAACGGGGGCCTCCACTTCTGCATCTTCCTCAGCGCCTGGTGTCCCCTGCTGCAGTGGATGCTTGTAGGGGGGGAAACCCTGTTTATCTTTTTTATCTCCGGCCTTTTTTCCGATACCTTCCAGACCGAAGGTCAGACCTTCGGTCTTTTTTCCGGCAGCGGCGGGCTCTACCTCTACACCGTCTGGTGCGTCAATTACCTGGTGGTGGAAAGCCTGTACGTGTGTATGGGCTTTGGCCTGTACCTGAACAGCAGGGTGGAAGTTGAAGGCTGGGATATCGAACTGTTGTTTAGAACCTTTGTTACCCGTTACCGGAAGGCCGCCGCCCTGGTTCTGCTTCTTTTCGGCCTGGGCCTGCCGCGCCTTACGGGGGTTTGGGGGCAGTCCCCCGCGCCCGGATCCCTGCCCCCGGAACTGGGGGCGGCCATGCCCGCGGAGGTTCTGGAGGAGATTCTGGACCGGGAGATAAGGGGTGAACGAAAGACCTGGGGCATCCGTTTTAAGGTTGAGGAGGAGGAGCCCGAGCCCGGGACGGTAACCGGCACATACTTCTCCTGGGTGGATGTTCTGAAGAAGTACGGGGCCATCCTGCTGCGCGGCGTACTTATCCTGGCCCTCGCGGCCCTTGTTCTGGTCTGCGTTATCTTTGTGTACCGCCGGAGGAACCGCCTGTTCCAGCCCGTAGAGGCGCCGGATATCCGCGGTTCCCGGCCCGTCCCGGCCCCCGCGCCCGAATTCCTCCTGGAAGAGGCGGAGGGCTCCTACCGCCGGGGTTTGCTTCGGGAGGCCTGGGGTCTCTGTTACGCGGCGGTCCTTGAGGCGCTTACCCGCTGCTACCGGCTGCGGTTCCCCCCCGGGGCCACCGAGTACCGCTGCCTGGCCCTGGTCCGCCGTCATCCGGCCGGCCGGCAGACCGGTCTGGAACGATCCTTTGCGGACCTTATCCGCCATTGGACGGCCCTTGCCTATGGCGGAATCCGCCCCCCCGGCGGGGCCTTTGAGCAGACCCTGGCCTGGGCGCGGTCCCTCCGTGGGGACGCCAATGGCGGTAACGCCAATGGCGGGGACGCCAATGGCTAAGACCGGGTCAAAGGGGGGCTACGGGACCTTTGCCGTCATCCTTGTCTCCGCGCTGCTTGCCATCGCCGTTTTTCTTATCAACCGGCTTGAAGTCTACGAGCGGGTTACCCGGCAGCCGGTCTCTGAGGAGCTGAGTTCCGACAACTTTTACGTACTTGGCAAGTGGCTTTCCGAAAGCGGCCATCCTGTCCGTTTCTCCCCCCGTTGGGCCGGTATCAAGGACCTTTCCCCCCAGGAAGGGGGACTTTTCCTTATGGCCTCCCTGGTTGACTGGGAAACGGAGGGGGAACCCCTGGTCCCCTGGGTGCGGGAGGGAGGTTCGCTGATCATTTCGGTTGATCCCGCCTGGTACTGGAGAATGTCCGGGGCCTTGCGGGTTTCCGCCAATCTTACGGCCCTTGAAACCTTTCTAAAAGACCTGGGCCTGGTACTTCTGGTCTCCACGCTGGAGGATGAGGATGGTGAAACCGATGAGGCCGGCGAGACCGGACCGGATGGGGCGGTGGAGGAACAGGAAGCGCCTGGTGAGACCGGGGACGACACGGCGGAGGACGAGATCGAGGTTCCCAATTACGACTGGACGGTTGGTTTGGAATTGGCGGAGGAGCCCCGTCCGGGGACCTTGGTCCTGCGGGACGAAAGGGAGAATATCCGGCTTATCCGCATAGCCCTGGGGAAGGGTCATCTTACCGTAACAGGTTCCTGTTATTTCATGTACAATTACAATCTGCGTGCCGGCGTGGACGCCAAACTCACCTGGGAGCTTACCGGCGCTTCTCTGGGCGCGGAACGGCCGGCTATGCTCTTTGTCAGGGGCAGACGGGCGGCGGGGGGGCTGTTTGCCACCCTCCGGGAACGGGGAAACCTGTGGCCCCCGCTGGTTTCGATAGCGGCCCTTGTGCTGATCGGTTTCTGGACCGTTATTCCCGGTTTTGGTGTCCGCCGGGAGGAGGAAACCGCCGGACACGGGGCCATGACCGGGCGTTTTGCCGCGGAGGCCCGCTTCCTCCAGCGTTACGGCGCTTACGGCGCGTATCTGGAGGCTTACCTGTGGGAACTGCGCCGCCGGAGCGGGGGGCGGAAGCCGGGGCGGGAGATTAAAGAGGTGGAAGCCGCGCTGGCCTCCGGAAAGAAGATTGGCCGGAGAAAAATCGCCGTGTATTTGAAAAATCTAATGTCGGCACTGGAGCGAATATGAGTAAGTATGAAGACGCCGCCGGAATTTTGGAACGAATTCGGGAGGAAATTGGCCGCGCGTTTATAGGCCAGCGGGATCTGGTGGATTACGCCCTTATCACCCTTCTTGCGGGCGGGCACCTGCTTGTGGAAGGGGCGCCGGGCCTGGGAAAGACCCTGCTGGTCCGTTCCCTTGCCCAGGCTATCGGCGGTGACTCCCGGCGGGTCCAGTTTGTCCCGGACCTTATGCCCAGCGATATCACCGGCAATGTGATGCTGGATACCCGGACCGGGCAGTTCAGTACCCGTAAGGGGCCGGTGTTTACCAACCTGTTTATCGCCGACGAGATCAACCGGGCCCCCGCCAAAACCCAGGCCGCCCTGTTTGAGGCCATGCAGGAGTTTCAGGTAACGCTTGACGGGACCAGCCACCCCCTGCCCGAACCTTTCATGGTGCTGGCAACGCAGAATCCCCTGGAACATGAGGGAACCTACCCCCTGCCGGACGCCCAAAAGGACCGCTTTCTCCTAAAGGTCATAGCTTCCTACCCCGAACCGGAGGAGGAACAGGAGATGGTCCGGCGGATTCTTGACAAGTCCAGCGGGGCGGTGCTGTGCCTTGACCAGGTGAAGACCGTCCTGGACCCCCAGGGTTTCGCTGCCCTGCGGGATCAGGCGTCCTCGCTCTGGGTGGATTCGGCCATCCTGGATTACGCGGTACGGCTCTGCGCCGCCACCCGTTCCAATCCCGGCATACAGGCCGGCGCCGGTCCACGGGGCAGCCTTGCGCTTGTGCGCTGCGCACGGGCAAAGGCCCTGCTTGAGGGGAGAGGCTTTGTCATTCCCGATGATATCAGCGCCCTGGCCGCGCCGGCCCTGGCCCACCGGATCACCCTCTCCGCGGAGAGTGAGTTGGAGGGCCTTGGGGAACGTGCCGTCATAGAGACCATTCTGACCCGTATCCCCGCGCCCCGGGGCGATTTTGGTCCGGACCGGGACGAGAGCCTGTGAGCGATCCCGCGAACGCCTTTGCCGGGACCGCCTCCGCCGGGACTTCCCGTGTCTCCCTTAGGGGCGGGCCGGCCCTGTGTATCGCGGCCCTCCTGTGGCTTGGCCTGGGGATTGGCGCTTTTTTCTCCGGCGGACTGTTCCTCGTTTGGGCCTTCTGCGGTATAGGCCTGCTCCCCCTTATCGCCCTTGACGCGGTCCTGCTTGTGTATTGCTGCCGCCGCTGCCGGCCCCGGCGGGACCTGCCCCTTACCTGCGCCCAGGGAGAACCCGTCCGGGCGATCATCCATATTCAACTGGAACGCGGGGGGCTGCCTCCCGCGCGGGTACTCCTCTTTGACCTCTACCCCCCGTCAATGGATACCGGCGTGTTTCCCGCCCGCCTTTCCCGCGAAGACCTGCGCGCGGCCGCGCGGGGTGAGAGTATCGAATTTGGCTACACCCTGATCCCCCGCGAACGGGGCCCCTGGATTTTCCCCGGTATGGAATTCCTGTACACCTCTCCCCTGTGCTTCTGGCGCATCAAGACCCTTCACGAATGTCAAAGCCGGGGCAAGACCTTCCCGGATTTCAAAAAACTCGCCGCCGGCAGCGCCCTGCGCGGCATCCTTGAGGAACAGGGCTTCGAGGACATCCGCCTGCGGGGGCAGGGCCTTGAATTCCGCCACCTCCGGGAGTACCAGGAGGGCGACTCCATCAAATCCATCGACTGGCGGGCCACCGCCCGTCAGCGCGGCACCAACGGCCTGTGGCGCTTTGTCGTCCGGGAATACCAGGAAGAACAGGATCAGCAGGTTCTCTGCATTTTGGACACAGGTTTTCGCCTGCGCGCGGGTGAGTTTGACGCCGCCCTCCGGGGAACCATGCTGCTTTCGTACACCGCGCTCAAACACGGAGACGCCTCCGCGGTGATGAGTTTTGGGGCCATGGAACGATGGCTTCCCCCCCGCAAGGGCCTGCGCTATTTTCCCGTAATTATGAACCAGCTCTACGACCTGCGCGGCAGTTCCGCCCCCTCCTCCCCCTTTTCCGCGCTGGAAGGCGCCCTGGCGGAACTGCACCGCCGTACCTTTATCATCCTGATCAGCAATTTCAGGGAAGAAGACGGCGTATCCCTGTCCTGGATACTCCCGCGTATCCGGCAAAAACACCTCTTGCTGCTGGTCAGCTTCCGGGAGACCGAAGCCGAACACCTGGCCCGCCGGACCAGCGCCGCCTATTCCCGCCTGGGAACAGCCCTGGAAAGCGCCGTCGCCTTCTCGTACCTTGTCTCCCGCAAGCGGCTCTACCAAACCTGGGAACACCAGGGCCTTTTGACGATGGAGGCTTCCACCGAACACTTCTCCTCCGCCCTGGTAAACCGCTACCTCGACGTAAAACGCTCCGGCAAACTGTAAACGCCGCGGGGCATAAAAAACCCGGCGGGTGTCCGCCGGGTGAAGGTTACGAA
>JAIRND010000236.1 GCA_031258225.1 Treponema sp.
CCCCTATCTCGTAGAGTTCCAGTTCCGGCTCCTTGCCGATAATTTGATTGATGGCCTTGAAGATCGAGTCGATGGGGCCGTCCCCCATGGAGACCAGTTTGTGGAAGTCCCCGCTCTTGTGCTGGAGCCGGATAGTGCCGGTGGCCCCCAGGGCGGAGCCGGTGTTCACCGCCCAGTGATCGAGCCGCCAGGTTTCGGGTACCTACGCGGCGGTTCCCATGACCAGGGCCTCGATGTCCCGGTCGCTGACCACCTTTTTTTTGTCCGCCAGGGCCTTGAATTCCGCGAAGATGGTTTCCATGGCGGGGGCGTCCACCGTAAGGCCCAGGGTTTTCAGGCGGTCCTCAAAGGCGTGGCGGCCCGAATGTTTTCCCAGAACCATCTGGTTTTGGGATATGCCCACCGATTCGGGGGTCATGATCTCGTAGGTGGCCCGGTTCGCCAGGACCCCGTGCTGGTGTATCCCCGCCTCGTGGGCAAAGGCGTTATCCCCCACGATGGCCTTGTTGGGCTGTACCTTGACCCCCGTCACCTGGGACACCAGGCGGCTGGCGCCGTAGATCTGGGCGGTGTCCAGCCGGGTGTCGGCCTTGAAGTAGTCTTTCCTGACCCGCAGGGCCATGACAATTTCCTCCAGAGAGGCGTTCCCCGCCCGCTCCCCGATGCCGTTAATCGTACACTCGATCTGGCCGGCCCCGTTTTGGATCGCCGCCAGGCTGTTGGCCACCGCCAGGCCCAGATCGTTGTGGACATGGACCGAAAACTGCACCCCTTCCCCGCCGGGGGTGTGTTCCCGGATGTATTTGACCAGCCGGCCGAATTCCCCGGGCATGGCGTAGCCCACCGTGTCGGGGATGTTCAGGGTGGAGGCCCCGGCCTTTATAGCGGCGCCGAAGACCCGGCAGACAAAATCAGGATCGCTCCGGGAGGCGTCTTCCGCGGAAAATTCCACATCGGAACAGAACTTCCGGGCATAGCGGACCGCCGCGGCGGCCTGTTCCTCCACCTGTTCCGGGGTCATCCTGAGCTTGTACTCCATGTGGATGGGAGAGGTGGCCAGAAATACGTGAATCCGGGGGTGGGCCGCTTTCGCCAGGGCTTCCCGGCCCGCGTCAATGTCCTTCTCCACACAGCGGCAGAGCCCCGCCACCGTGCAGTCCTTGATGAACCCCGCGATGGTTTTTACCGATTCCAGGTCTCCGGGGCTGGAGGCGGGGAAGCCCGCTTCCATAATATCCACCCCCAGTTTTTCCAGCCGCCGGGCCACTTCCAGTTTTTCCCGGGGGTTCATGCTGCACCCCGGCGCCTGTTCCCCGTCCCGCAGAGTGGTGTCAAAAATCCTGATCATCCGGGGCGCGCTGTCCGTTGTCATACTCAAGTCCTCCTTCACACCCATGGGTGTGTTATAACCTCTCGCGAGGCGGTGAGAATCCGGTAATTGTTTTGCGGCCGCGGTCCTTACGGATTGGGCCGTACCATTACCGGTTAATTGCTAAGGCTTAGTACCAGGGAACCCCGCTCCAGGGCCACCAGGCCGGTGCGGGCAAGTTCAAGAACGCCGTAGGGGCGCAAAAGGAGCAGGAGGCCGTTGAGCTTTTCCATGTCGCCGGTGGCCTCAATAGTAATGGTGGCGGGGGATACGTCAACAATCCGGGAACGGAAGATGCCGGCAATTTCAATTACCGCGGGCCGGGTTTGCTCGTCGGCCCCGTTTTTTACCAGCATAATTTCCCTGCGCAGGCAGGAGGCGGGATCCAGTTCCCGGACGGCAATCACATCAACGAGTTTTCCAAGCTGTTTGATAATCTGTTCAAGCACCGCGTCATCTCCGGTTACCGCAATAGTCATCCGGGAAACCGACGTATCTTCGGTCTCGCCGACGGTCAGGCTGTCGATGTTAAATCCCCGGCGGCTGAAGAGGCCGGACACCCGGCTCAGGGTCCCCGCCCGGTTTTCCACCAGAGCCGACACCACGTGCTGCTTCATAACCGCCTCCAACACAGGAATTGTTTTACCTTATCCGGTAATTTTGGCCCTGTCAAGACATCGCGTTGCCTCATCAGCACTTTTACTTTTATGAGGAGGGGAAGTCTCCCCCTCGCTCCAGCCTTGGGGCTGTAAAAGAAGTCCAATACCGGCGGTTTTTTGAGGGTATCGGCGGGCGGTTTTCTGTTTTTATGACCCCTTTCTTCAGCGGTCCGTCCGTTCCCTCTCCCTATCCGCTGTTTTACCCGGTCTGCTCCACGGTACGGACAGAGGTATCCCCCATCAAGAGCGGAGCCGCTCCTGAGCCTTGGGTCAGGATGCTTTTTGTTTGAGCGGGTGCAGCGACGTACCGCACCGGCCCTGTTGTATCTTGTGATGCAATTTGTTCATATTATAGCCAAGGCATACCAGAAACAGTTCGCACCCCTCGCTTTCATATATCGTTACTTCACTCTCATACCCGCCCTTGCTTACCCGTTTTTCGGTTCCTGCCGCCCGCAGCTTTTTATGGTTCGCGCAGGTGTATTCGTCCCGTATGCCGTCATACTCCATGTTTTCCCGTTTGCTGATGTCGTTCTTAAACTTCCCCGTCTTCATCCGTTCATGCCTCCGGCGGCATAATTTCTCTCAATCAACAACCTCGCCCTAAAGGGACGAGGTATGTTGTTCTCATAAGGTGGTTGCACTCAGGGGTTTAATACTTTTTTAACCGCCTTAAAAGGCGGGGTATTAAACCCCTTCGGCACGA
>JAIRND010000075.1 GCA_031258225.1 Treponema sp.
GCTCCGGCAAATCCACCATCATCGACGCCATCCAGTACACCATGGCCGCGGACCTGCGCAAGGCCCGGTTTAACGCCGCCGCGGGGGACCGCAAGGGGGGCCGGGACCTTATCGGTTACGTGCGCTGTAAACTTGGGGCCGATGATACTGAGTATTACCGGGGGGACACGGTAGCCCATGTCATGCTGGAATTTTCCGTTACCGCCGGTACACTTACCGATGGTATACTTACCGGCGGTTCGGGGAAGGAGGCCGGGGCCCCCGGCGGTTTTACGGCGGCGGTCTGTGTCGAAGCCTTTACCGACGGCAGGGTAACGGAGCATTTCTGGCTGGGCACAAGTGGTTCTGTTGCCTTGGTCCCCGTGGTAACGGCGGAAGGGGCCCCCCTGGTGTACCGCCAGTTCCGCGATCTTCTGGCCGGTCCGGATGTTGTGTTTTACGATTCCAAGCGGCTCTACCTGCGGGACTTTACAACGAAACTGGGGGTGTGGCGGCGCTATGCGGAGTACAATCCCTACCTGGAAGCCTTTACCCGTTCCGTAAGTTTTACCCCCCTGGTATCGGTGGATCGGTTTGTCTGCGATTACATTCTGGAAGACCGGCCCGTGGAAATTACGGCCATGAAGGACAACCTGGAAAGCTACCAGGAAGCGGACCGCCAGGCCCGGGGCGCGGAACAGCGGATAAACGCCCTTCGAAAGATATGCGGCAGGGCGGCGGAGTGGCGGAACTACCAGGGCCTTATCGTCAAGCAGGAGTACCTTAAACTAAGGATAGAGCGGGACCTTGAGGAGTACAAGCGGCAGGACCGGCTGCGCCGTCTGGCTGAAATTGAGGAAAAGACGGATTTTCTTAAACGGGAAATAGAAAATCTGGAACGGCAGCGTTTTGAGCGGGAACAGGAACAGCGGGAAACCGATGCCAGTCTTGCGGTCAACGAGACGCATATCCTCTACCGGCGTATCGAGGAGCGCATCGAGCGTCTTCAAAAGGACCTGGAGGAGGAGCGGCCCAAGGCGGAACGCTACCAGTTGCTCCGTTCCCAGTGCGAGTCCCTGTTGGGCAGGTCCCTGGGGGACGATGCCCAGGCCGATGCCCGGTTGGTTGAGGAGGAGGAGCGCAAGAGCCGGACGGAAAAAGAGGAGGCCCGGCGGTTAAAAAGCGAGATTACCCTGGCCCTGCGGGATGTTCAGACGGAACTGGCGGATTTGGAACGGGGAATAGCCCGTTATCCCGCCCCCTACATGGCCCTGAGGGAAGCCCTGGAAAAGGCCGGGGTTTCCGCCTGGTTTCTCGCGGACCTGGCCGAAATTGACGATCCCGCCTGGGCGGACGCGGTGGAAGGCTGGTTAAATACCCGCCGTTTCGCCCTGCTGGTGGACCCCGCCGAATTTCAGCGGGCCCTGGAAATTTACGATACCCTGCCCCGGAATATCTCCGGGGTTCCGCTTCCCAATCTTGAAAAGATGCGGGGGGCCGAAAAACGAAAGGGGAGCCTTGCGGAAATTGTCAGCGACAGTTCCCCCTATGCCCGCATCTACCTGGATTATGTGCTGGGAAACGTGATCCGCGCCGATATCGAAAACCTTAAACGCCACAATTTTGCTGTTACCAGGGAGTGCATGACCTATGGGAACCACACTGCCTCCCGAATAGGTGAGGATGTGTACCGCCGGCATTACCTGGGACAGGCCGCCCGGAAGAAACGGCGCGAATTCCTTGCCGCCGAATCGGAGCGGCTCCGGCGGGAACGGGAAGACGCGGAACGGCGGGAAAAGGAAGCGGAGATTCAGGAGGACATTTTTCACCGGGCGGGCCGGACCCTTATCGAACTTCAATTTCTTCTGCCTTCGGTGGGGACCTGCGAAAAACTCACCGCCGATCTGGCCCGTTCACGGGAAGAACTGGCCGCCGTGGATACCCGGAGTTTTCGGGAACTCCAGGAAAAGCGGGACGCCCTGGCCCTTGAGATTAGAGGGTTTGAGGCGGAGATCAACCGCCACCACGAAAACCTGGGGGGCTGTATCCGCAATGACGCCGCCTGCCGGGAGGAGCTGGCAAGCCTGACGGTGTCCCTGGAAGAAAAAGAGCGGGGTATCCGTTCTTTTGGTGAGGATCATCCCCTGGAGATTGGCGAATGTGAAAGTTACGCGGAAAAGCAGATCGAAAAAAACACCATCCAGGAACTGTCCAGTTCGTATGAGTCCACGCTGAAAAATTTCAGAAGCCGGACGGAGAATCTTAGAAAGGAATACCAAACCCTGGTCCAGAGCTACGACAGGGAATTTAACGCCCTCCTTTCGCTGGAACCGGCGGAAAACGGGGAGGCGGAGCGGATTTTAAGGCGGCTTGAAACCTCTGAACTGCCGGAATACCGGGAGAAGATCGTCCGGGCCCGGCAGGACGCGGAAAAGGAATTCAAAGACCATTTTATTGCCCGCCTGAACGAACTTATTGAGGAAGCGCGGGAAAGTTTTAGGGAGATTAACGATATACTGCGTTCCTTAAGTTTTGGCCGGGATCAGTACCATTTCAGCCTGGAAGAACGGAACGACCGGAAGGGGCAGATCGAGATTATCAGAAAAGCCGCGGCCATTCCCGCCGAGGAGGACACCCTGTTTTCCCAGCTTTCCGATCCCGCGGAGATTAAGGCCGCCCAGGACCTTTTTGAGCGGATACTCAACGCCAATCTGGATTCCCCGGAACTGCGGAGCATCTGCGATTACCGGACCTACTTCCGCTACGACATTAAAATCAAGGAAACCGATGTTATCGATCAAAGTACGGGGAAACCGCTGGAACTTTCCCTGTCCAAAGTGCTGCGGGAAAAATCCGGCGGCGAAACACAGACCCCCTACTACGTGGCCATTGCCGCAAGTTTTTACCGGTTTTACAAAAATCAGCCTGAACGTACCATACGGCTTGTGATGTTTGACGAGGCATTTAACCGCATGGACGATGAGCGGATCGGCAAGATTCTGAAATTCTACCGGGACCTGGACATTCAGATTATAAGTTCTGTTCCCACCGAAAAAATAGAGGCCATTGCCCCGCATATGGACCGGATTAACCTGGTTATCCGCCACGGCTATTCCGCGCGGGTCCGGGACTTCCACAGCGATGTAAGGGCCGGAACATGACGGTCTGGGAACGGCGGATCATTGGCGCCTTTACCGGACGCTACCCCGCTTCCGCGGCCGCCGCCCTGGATTCCGCTGCCGTTCCCGCGGTCAAGGCGCCCCGCCCCCTCAGAATACGGCCGGACCGGATATTCCCCGATTTTGACCAGGCCTCCCCGGATGACCGGGAATCGTTTCTGGAAGCCGCCGAATCCCTGGAACGGCGGGGTCTTATCTCCCTTCTCTGGGCCCGTCACCGGAAGGGTGAGGTACTTTCCGCCCTGGTGTGCCGGAAGGCGGAACCGCTCTACGAATACGCCGGAGAACCCTCCCCCAAACTAACCGCCGAAGCCGTCAGAACCATGGCCGGAACCCTGGCCCGGGAGAACCGCCATGCCGGCGCGGCGGTCTTTTTTTCATACCTGGCCGAAAACTTTACGCCCCGGGACGCGGCGGGGGGAATAGACCCGCGGGCGGTGGAGGACCTGGGCCGCCTTACCCGCTTTCTTTTTGGCGGGGACCCGATCCGGCGGGGCCTTACCACACGGGCCCTGTCAACGGCGCTCTACGGCGATTCCAAACGCCTGGAATTTCTGCTTAACCTTTTTAATCCCCTTTTGGCCCGTGCCCGGCGGCAGGGGCTCATCGTTCCCGATTTTTCTTTGCTGGACCGCTCGTTTCCGGAAACGTTTATCGCGGGGAATATTGCGCTTGATTTCACGGACGGCCATGAGTCCATCGGCCTGGGGGGCAGCATCCTGGGCCTTCCCCTGGAAACAATACTAAAACTGCGGTGTATACGGCCCATTCCCCTCGGGGAAAAGGCGGAAGAAGCCTCGGTCCTGATGATCGAAAACAAGGAAACTTTCTTTGCCCTCTCGGAATCCCCCCGGGACCATGCCTGTTTCCTCTACGTGGGCGGTCATCCCAACCGGGCGGTCCGGGCCCTGGTCGGGCTGCTTGCCGAATCGGGCTTTGTCTTTTACCACGCCGGCGACCTGGACCCCGACGGCATCCTTATTCTGCAGGAACTGACAAAGATTGCGGGAAAAAACGTAGCGCCCCTGCGCATGGACTTAACCACCTTTGACCGCTATCGTGGCTGCGCCAGAAAACTTGAACCATCGGTACTCAGGCGGACAGCCCTGATCGACGAAACGACCCGCTCCATCCCCGGCATGGCGGAACTTATCCGGCGTATCGAGGAAACGGGGATGGGGGTGGAACAGGAGATCATTGATTACCGGTAAGGTGAGCGGAAGTGGGTTACGTTGCCGTTTTCATTGCCCGCATGGAGTTAAGAACCGCGATAAGGGCAACGCCCACATCGCCGAACACCGCTTCCCACATGGTGGCTATGCCCAGCGCGCCCATGACCAGGATGAGGCCCTTGACGGACAGGGCAAAGATGATGTTCTGCCAGACGATGTTCCGGGTTTTCC
>JAIRND010000085.1 GCA_031258225.1 Treponema sp.
GATAGTAACGGTACCCCTGCTCAAACCAGCGGGTAAAGCCGTAGTCCTTGGTATACCGCGAGGTGAAGATGCGCAGGATTCCCAGTCTGTTGTAGGCGGCGGCAAGGAACCGGGAACGCCGGGGGCCGGGGGGCCGGGCCTCGAAATAGGTGATACCCGCCCGGAATTCTCCGGCGGCCTCTTTAAAACGATCCACAAGCGCCAGAAGCCGGGGGCGGATAATAAAGCGAAAAAAGAGAAAATCCGAGTCTTCCTCTTCCTGAAAGCGGGAATCTTCGGCATACGCGGCGATGAGCCGTTCCACCGTTTCCAGAAAGAAGGACGCCACAGCCCTGGGCAGCATACGGGGAAGGGATTCGATAAGCCGGATAAGCCCTCCGTAATCGCCGGCCCGTTCATAATCCAGAACGGCGTCGGTGGGCAGGTTGTTCTCGATACACCACTCGGCGCTTTTGCTGTACACTTCCCGTATTTCCTCCTCGGAAAGGCGCTTTTGCTTTTCCCGGATAAAGTCCAGAAAAAGGCGGTGGATCCTGTAGCCGTGAAGGTAGGTGTCATAGCGGATAACTGAACTGAACTGTTCCATCGCGGCAATGCTTTTCCCGCCGGGTTCAAGGCGTTCCAGAAGATCCCGCGGCCAATGTTCAATAAGGGAAAGTTTGATAAGGAACTTCTGGAGATCTTCTCCCATGGCGGGGAAAATATTTTCTTCTATTTTTTTTCTGATGGGCCGCATCGCGTGGTCCCAGTTGTACTTGCCGGTTTTATTTGCCTTTATCTCCTGGAGGATAAGACCCAGGGCCAGGGCCCATCCTTCGGTTTCCCGGTAAACCCGGTTAAGTTCTTCTTCTTCCAGGGAAACATTGTAGAGCCGGAAATATTCGTCTGTTTCTTCTCTGGTAAACCGTAGATCATCAACGGTGATTTGGGAGAGAAGCCACTTGGACAGGAGGTTGATGGTATTCAGCGCCGGTTCTGTCCGGGAGATAAGGACGATGGTATTTTTTGAGACCGGGGCCGCCAGCGCCCGTTCCAGATGCAGTAAAACTGATGGATTGCTAAGAAAGTGAAGATCGTCAAAGACGATTACATAACGTTCCCGGCTTACGATTTCATTTTTTAACAGGTCCAGATACCGGTCAAACTGCCGGCCCGATTCGGGGAAACCTATGTCGAAATATATTTTTCCCGCCTCCGGGTTAAGCCTGGCAACCTCTCCGGTGTAGTTCTCCCAGAAACGCCAGCCCAGGTTATCCCGTTCGGAAACCTGTACCCAGATAATATGCCGGGGGTCTTTGTGAAGAAAGGAATTCACCGCGTAGGTTTTGCCGCTGCCCTCCCCGGCCACCACGGTAACAACATGACTGTGCAGCGCCTGTTCCAGCAGCCGGTCCACCCGCGGCCGTTCCAGGTATATGCCGTTTTCCCCGCCGCCTATAGACCCGTTGTTACGTTGTTCCGGCACGTTTCAGGCTCCTACAATTCCCTTGGAGGTGGCGATCCGCACGGCGTCGGCCTTGTTGATGGCCCCCAGCTTGTTGTAGACACTGCGGATAACGCTTTTGATGGTGTTTACCGAAAGTGAGGTCTGGCCCGCAATCTCTTCCTGGGTCATGCCGCGGGACAGGCCGGTAAGAACTTCCATCTCCCGGCGGGACAACGCAAGCCCCCCCTCCCCGGACGGGGCGGGCCGGCAGTGTTCCACCACGGAAAACAGTTTTTTCGCGTAGGCCGCGGCAGTCAGGCGGACCTTCTCCAGCCATTCAGGGGGAAGGTCCTGTACCTTGTCCTTGAGGGCCGCTTCCGCCAGGGCGCGCATGTCCTTTCCCAGTTCCGTAAAAGGCATGGAAATGGCGTTGGGAAGGGCCAGGCAGTAGGCCGTCCGCAGGGCGGCAAACGCGCCATCCCGGTCCTTGAGATGGTAACGGCATACCGCTTCCAGAACTTTCCCCTCAATTTTTCCCAGCACAAAGGCCCAGGGACCGCTTGCCGCTTCCCGGTTTTTCAGCGTCGCCAGGGCAGCGGGGTAACGTTTTTCGGACAAGTGGTATTTTACCTTTACAAAAATTTCCAGGCCAAAGACAATGGAGTTAAGATCGCTTTCCTCAAAATCATTTTTCAGCCAGGGGGCAAGTTTATCCGTCTGCCCCGTGTGGGCATAGTACCAGCCGGTAATAATGTCGTGGTTGGTATTGCCGTTGGGGTACTTCTGCTCATCAAGCTGGGCTTCCGCCTGGCGCAGTATTTCTTCAATGGCCCTGTAGTCTCCCCGCGTCAGGTTGATCCGCAGAAGATAAAACAGGGACCGGTTTTCGGTCTCGTACTGTTTCCCCTGCCGCGCGTTTCGGAGGGCCCGGAGAATGTACTGTTCCGCCCCGGATATATCGCCCCGGAAAAAGGCCAGCTCCCCCCGGCAGAGATCGTCCATCCCCAGGGCGCAGCCCCCAAACGTAACCGACGTGTAGGGAACCGACGCGCTTATGGCCTCTATGTACTTTTCCATTTCCCCCGCCTCCTCACTGTTTACCCGGCAGAGGTAGGAACTAAGGGCAATCAGCGACATGGGGGGGCCAACTTCAAATTTGTTAAGGTCATAGTAACGCCGGGCTTTTTCAAAATAGTGGACGTAGTTGTAGTCCCTGGTATAGGAACAGGTGTTCATGCCGATGAACCCCAAAAGATTGTAACAGCCCGTCAGGGTCCGGGCTACGGTGGGGGTAAGGGGGCCGGCTTCCAGTTTGCCGATAACCGCGTCCAGTTCTTCCCGTGACTTGTCGAACATTTCAAGGATCAGGTAAAGCCCGGTACGCTGCACATGGGCGTGGGCAATTTGGTCGTATATTTCCTTCGGCGCCCGTTCCATAATGTCCAGCAGCATCCGCGCGGTCCGGTTTGGCAGTATGGCGGGCATAGTCGCTACCACGTCAAGCAGCCGCTCGTAGTCCCCCGATTTTTCATAATAACCAATGGCGTCTATTTTTTGGCCGTTCGCCGCGCACCACATGGCGGTTTTGTGCCAAAGGTCCTTTTTTTCGTATTCCGTCAGTTCATCCTGCCTTCCCTTGAGGTAATCAAGAAAGAGGTGATGGATATGATAGGCGTTAAGGTACACGTCGAAACGGACAAACGAATCCAGCCCTTTCAATTTTTCCAGGAGCACGGGGTCCCCGGCCAGCTCCACCAGCAGATCGGGGGCCAGATGCTCAATAAGGGACAGCTTGATCAAAAAACGCTGCGCCGGAACCGGCAGCGGGGTCATAATTTCGCTGGCGATCAGCTTAAAGATATTGGACCGCAGGGCCTGGTTCACGTAGGCGGCGCCGGAAGGGGCGTTTTTAAGGGAGAGCCCCGCCAGGTGTATGGCAAAGGCCCAGCCTTCGGTATCGTGGTAGATCGATGCGGCCGTCTGGGGCGGCGGGTTGATGTTCAGAAGCTGGAAGTAGGCCAGCATTTCGTCATAGGTAAAACGCAGGTCCTCCTCGGTAATCCGGGCCAGGAGGCCCTTTGATTCCATGTTCACCAGGTTAAGAGGAGGTTCCGTCCGGGAGATAAGTACGGAGGCGGCCGTTGGAGGGGCGGAGGCAATGGATCGCTCCATGAACCGCAGAACCGCCGGGTCGTTGATAAGGTGAAAGTCATCGTAGACAAAGATGATCGGCGTGTCCGGCCGCGGTTCTTCCTGGGAAATGGCCTTGTACTGATCGAACTGCCGTTCCGTGGCCGGAAAGCCAATCTTTGCCAGCCTGGCCGTGGTCTTCCTGTTTACCGGGTCAATGGCGCTGGTAAAATTTTCCCAAAAGCGGTCGCCGTTGTTGTCCCGCTCGGAAAACTGCATCCAACTGGTTAAATTTTTAAGTTTACGGATAAAAAAATAAGCCGCGCAGGTTTTTCCGTAACCCGTGCCGGCGCAGATAATGATTACTCGCTTTGTTAGCGCCTGTTCCAGCAGCCGGTTAACACGGGGACGCTCCAGGTATACCTGGTTCCCCGGCGTGATGGGTAAATTGTTGTGAACGTGATGCTCGGGCACCTTTTTTCCTTATGCGCAAACCAAAAAGACAAACCCCCGCAGGACACCATGCCCTTAAATTAACGTAATGGTACCGCATGATTTTTGCCCCTGTCAACCAGCCAGGCGCCCTTTAGGCGCTCTTTCGTAACACGTCAGATTCCGGCCTGGCCTGGCAGTACTCCGCAACCAGGGCAAACTGGGACGTTAGTTCCCGGAACAGATCCACCAGGATGGGGTCGAAGTGCTTTCCCCGTTCAGCAATGATTACCTCTTCCGCCTCTACAGGGCTCAGGGGCTCCTTGTAGGGCCGGGCGCTGATAAGGGCGTCGTACACATCGGCCACCGCCATAAGCCGGCCCTGCAGGGGAATGTCGTAGTTTTTCAGGTTCCTGGGGTATCCGGATCCGTCCCACTTTTCATGGTGGGTAGCGGCAAAGATCTTCGCGTGGTTAAGAAAATCGTTTTCCGATGTGGTCTTCATGATCCGCTCAATAGCCGTCTCCCCAATGGCGGCGTGCTGCTTCATAATCTCAAATTCCACCGATGTCAATTTTCCCGGTTTGTTAAGAATAGTATCGCTAATGGCGATCTTTCCGACATCGTGAAGCTGGGCGGAGGGGATAAGGAATTCAAGGTTCCAGGATGAAATCTCTTCCCGGTAGATGTTTTCCTGCAGCAGTTTGTCCACCAAAAGCGTAAGGTAATTCTGGGTCCGCTCAATGTGCCCGCCGGTTGCGTTGTCCCGGAATTCTACCATTTCCGTTACGGTGTTCAGTATCGTGTTTTGCAGTTCAACTACCTGCTGGGTTCTCCTTTCCACCATCCGCTGCAAATTGTCGTTGTAGTCCTTTAGGGCGATCTGCTGGCGCCTGGCAAGCAGGTGATTTTCCAGGCGTTTCAAAAGCAGGGGAGGCGAGAAGGGCTTAAAGATGTAGTCTATGGCCCCCAGGTTAAGGCCCTCCAGTTCACTGCCGGAATCATTTCTTGTGGTAAGAAAGATAACCGGAATGTCCCTGGTTGTTTCGTCCGCTTTAAGCTTTTTTATGGCCGCGTAACCGTTCATTTCAGGCATTTCGATGTCAAGCAGAATAAGGTCCGGCCTTACCTTTTCCAGTATCTCAAAGAGCCTGCTTCCGGATGCCAGGGGAAAAACATCGTAGTGATCCTTTAACATAGCTTTCCCCGCCGTCAAATTAGCTATATTATCGTCAACAAAAAAAATTATCTGCCGTTCGTTTTTCATAGTCCGCTCCTCTTGTGTTTTATGCCTCATCACGTAATGAAGGATAGCCCCCGGGTTTTGAACGAAATACACCCAAAAAATTAAAAAAAACACAATTGTTTGAAATTTTTTCCAACCTTGCGCATGCCCCCGGTTCCGGCGTATGCTGTAACCATGACCATCGAACAAACCGTCGAAATACCCGCCGACCACCGCCTGACCCTTGAGGTTCCCCGGGAAATACCCGCGGGTACGGCCGTGCTTGCCTTTACCCCGGTTCCCCCGCCCTGCCGCCGGACCACCAGGGAGGCCATTGACCATTGCCATGGCCTTGCCAGGCGGCTGGGCTGTACCGCGACCAGCGACGACTTCCTTGAACAGCGGAGGCGGGACCGGGAACTTGAGGACGAGCAATACCTGCGTCTGCACCCCAAGGCTGAACGGAAGTGAACGGCGTCTTTGACGCTTACTTCTTTGACGCCTGCGCCCTGATCGCCTTCCTGGATAAAGAACCGGAAGGGCTCAAGGTAAAAGCCCTGATTGAACAGGCTGAAGCGGGGGAGTGCGTCATCCGCATGAGCGCGGTCAATTGGGTCGAGGTCTATTACCACTTCATCAGAAGCGCGGGAGAGGAAACCGCCGATGAAATCATGGCTGCGGCGGCGGATCTTCCCATCACCCTGATCGACACGATTGACCCCCCGGCGCGCCGCGCCGCCGCCTGCCTCAAGGCGCGCTATTCCATGTCCCTGGCGGACTGTTTCCTGTGCGCCGCGGCCCTGAGTTTTCAAGCGGTCGTCGTAACGAAAGACAGGGAACTCCGGGCCGCCGAACAGGGCGAAGGCCTTTCCGTCTTGTGGATTACC